>JAFPGA010000046.1 GCA_017423085.1 Paludibacteraceae bacterium
CGCTTTATCACCCCGACGAACAAACCCGACTACAACGAACCCGACCGCATTAGTGCCATCAATGCCGTACTCGTCAAATGGGTGGCTATCCTCGCTACCAATGAGAAGGATAAAGTCACCGCCATCCAGTCCGGCAAGAAAGTGGTCACCTATTCCGTCAGCGGAGGTACCAGCCGCGAATATAGTGAGACCTTCTCCGGCGAGTTCTCCGCGTCCGGTAATGTCTCCTTCGGTATGGATTTAGCCAATCTCAAAAGCTTCTTTAGCAATGCCGGCAATGCGCTTGTCAATAAAGCACCTGGCGCTACAAATGAATATTTCAAGGCTTTGTCAAACCTTATTGAGAAATATTCCGCAGGCAATACATACACCGAAGAAAAGAATAATACCTCCGTTGAAGGCAAAGCGGCCGGCACACAATGGAAGACCGAATGGAGTCCGGTGGCAGATTTCTCGTTGGACGGTTCCGGCACATGGAACAACGAAAGCGCCTCCCGTAAGATAGGCTTTACCATCGCGCCCGATGGTTTTGCCAATACGACCGTCAGCGTCTATCGCTCCGAGCAGGATACCCTCTTCCAGAAGAAACTGGCAGAACTCACCAACTTCATTACCCGTCCTGCACAGAAAGAGAAATACGGTAGCTTCATCTTCTTCCAGGAGGGTGGAACCAGCCATTGTCCCTACGAAGGCGAAGCACGCACGCAGTGGTATTTCCCCGGTCAGTTCGTGCTGGGTAATGCCACGCTGCCGATGGAGAACCCGAAGATTACGCTCGACCAGTACTCGATCAGCAATGTGCCTGCCGACCAGGCTGCCGTCTTCCGCCTCACGCTCGTCAACGACAACCTCAATACCGACGGACGACCCGCACGCGGACAGGTGTTTTCGCTCTCGGTGGAACCCCAATCCAACCCCAAAGGAGCCATACTGCTCATCGACGGCGAACCGCTGACCTCCTCCTCGACGCTCACCTTCTTCTGCGAACCGGGAGTGCCCATCGTCAAGACCCTGCAGATACAACGGGGTATAGTGGATGACTACGAGGACCTGACGCTGAAGTTGGCCTCCACTACCTGTACCTCTATCAGTGCCTATGCGAAACTATCCGTCCACTATATGCCGGAGTCCTCGCCCGTCAGCATCGCCTATCCGCGCGATAAATGGGTGATGAATACCCTGTCGGCACGCGACTCGGCAGGCTACTACCTGCCCGTTACCATCGATGGCTTCAATATCCATCATAAGAACTTCGATCATATCGAGTTCCAGTACAAGCTCTCGACGGAGAATAACGACGCATGGGTAACCCAGTGCTCGTTCTATGCCGACGACAGCCTGTATAACAAGGCGACAGGCAACAAAGCCAAGATAGAGAACGGCCGCATCCAAGCTTTCCGCTTCTACGGCGAGCGCGATCCGAAAGAACTGAACTACGACCTGCGTGCCGTCTCCTACTGCCGCTACGGCTCGGGCTTCGTCAGCAAGGCTTCGCCTGTCATCAGCGGTACGAAAGACACCCGTCCGCCCGTACTGTTCGGCAAGGCAAGTCCCGCCAACGGTATCCTGACGCTCAAGGACAATATATCGATGCGCTTTAGCGAACCCATCGCCGGTAATTGGCTGGACGAGGACAATAACTTCCAGATCCTCGGCGTAACCAACAACACGGGTATCACGCAGACCACCTCGCTCTATTTCGATGGACAGAGCGGTCATTATGCCCGCACGAAAGCAGAGCGCGAACTGTCTCTCACCGACCTGAGTATAGACATGCTCATCAAGCCTTCCGTCAAGGGACGCGAGATGGCACTCTTCTCGCACGGAGACGAGGAGTATAACTTCTCCCTCAGCCTGACCGCCGACAACCGTCTCAAACTGACCGTGGTCGAAGATAACAAAGTGGCAGAGACCAAGCAGTCCAAACCCATGGGTCAGTTGTCTGCTACCGACTTCACACGCGTCATCATGGTGTACGATTCCGAGAAAAAGACGGTGCGCTTTTATGCTGGAACAATGGATATCACGGATAACCCGTCCACGCAATGGTCGCTCATGAACTTTGCCGCTCCCATCATGGTGGGTGCTACTATTGACAGCACCAGCCTCTACCAAGGCAATTTAATGGAATTGCGCGTATGGACCAAAGCCATGAGCCCGGAAGAGATCAGCACCACCCATCTGCGCCGCCTCACCGGATACGAGTACGGACTGCTCGATTATTATCCCATGAACGAGAACAAAGGCTCCGAGCTGTCTGACTTGGCTACCGGCGCAACCCTCTTTGCCCGGGGACTGAGTTGGACGCGTCCGCAAGGCCTGTCGTTGGCTACCAACGGTTCACCCGTGCTGCTGCAACCGACACTCTTCAGCCGTAGCGCAGCCGAAGACTATACGCTGCTGTTCTGGTTCCGCAGTAACAATAGCAAGCAAGACTCCGTCTCGCTCTTCGGTACGTCGATGAACGATTCGACCACGATGGAGATAGCGCTGCACGACGGCGAGATTTCGTTCCGGTCCGGCACCGAGCATAAGATGGCTACAGCTAACCTCACCGATGGCAACTGGCATCACTGCGCACTCGTCATCTCCCGTACCTTTAACAACGGTTCGATCGCTATCGACGGCAAGAAAGTGCTCCTCTTCCCCGCACTGGAGACCGGCGCACTCAGCGGTACCAAGATATGGCTCGCCAAAGGAATGAAAGGAAACCTCGACGACGTATGTCTGTTCGAGCAGGCATTGCCGTCCGAACTGGTGAATGAATTCTATCTGCAGTCGCCCAATGGCGAGGAGATGGGATTGATCAACCTGCTTTGTTTCTCCCAGGTAAAGCGCAACTCATCCGGCGTGATGGAACTCGTGTTCACACCCAATAACCAGCGTGTCTTCAAGGACGCCAACGGCAATACGGTGAACAAAGTGCAACCGCTGCTGATGGACGATCTCAGCGCACAGGCGGACAAGAGCAACAGTGCGCCGGTACGTGACCGTGGTCAGCTCACCAAACTGCCCTTCACGTGGAACTACCAGTTGTCCGACCTCATGATCAATATCAAGTCGCAACCGCGCGAGATCAACAAACGTACGATGTACCTCACCGTGCGCGACGTGGAGGACCTCAACGGCAACCGTTTGCAATCGCCCGTGACATGGACGGTATATGTGGACCTCAACAGCGTCATCTGGAATGACCGGAACCACCGCGAGAAACTGACGGACGACGAGCAGACACACCCCTTCACGATGGTCATCACCAATACCACCGGCATGACCCGCCAGTTCACCATCGAGAACCTGCCCAAATGGCTCACCGCATCGCCCGCACAAGGTACCCTCGAAGCGGAGGAGAAGAAGACCGTCACTTTCACCATCAAGGCTGCCGAACTCAAGATCGGTACGCACCAGCAGATGATCTACCTCACCGACGATCAGGGCTTGGCTGAACCGCTACTGCTCGAGATAGCCAAGGAGACCGAACCGCCTTACATCGACGTGGATCTGAATCGCTATCCGCTCAATATGTCGCTGTGCGGCAATGTGATCCTGAACAAGACCGACAAGACGATAGTCAACACCACACCCGAGGATTATGTCTTCGCTATATACAACAATGATTGTGTAGGCGCAGCCCATTGCACCGACAATGGCGAACTCTATCTCACGGTTCACGGCAGCGAAAAACTGACTAACAAGCCGATCCGCTTCCAACTGTGGAAAGCCGCTACGGGTAAGGTCTATAACCTCACACCGGATACGCTCGTCCTCTTTGCGCACGGCGCTGTCTATGGTTGCGGCAAGGATGATCCCGTACAACTGCAGGCCGGCGGTAGCGAGATGCAGACTATCGCACTCAATCCGGGATGGAGCTGGATATCTACCTATCTGGATATACCTGCCGCCCTGTCCACGGCGATCACGGCAGAGCAGCCATGGACGGAAGGCGACCTGATCAAGAATCCGGCTACACGCAAGTTCTGCACCTATAGCGAGAGCGCTGATAAGTTCGTCGGATCGCTCAAAACCCTCGAATATAATCAGATGTATATGGTCAATTCGTTCGAGGAGAACAGTATGCACCTGTTTGGCTTTACCCTGCCGGAAGACTCGATGCACATCACGCTGAAAGGTAACGGTCAGTGGAACGCACTGCCTTGTATGTTCAGCCAGGTGATGACGCTGCGCGACGCGATGTCTGACTACTACGACCATGCTTCGACGGGTGACCTGATCAAGGCGCAAAACCGCTTTGCCGTCTTCTCGGATGACGATCGTTGGGTAGGTGACCTCACGGCCCTCACACCGGGCGAAGGATA
>JAFPGA010000047.1 GCA_017423085.1 Paludibacteraceae bacterium
ATATCAGAAAAAAGTTGTATCTTTGCAGCGCAAAATGTAACAGCTGGCACCGGCAGCGTAAAAAGGCGGTGAGAAACATATAAGATAAGACATACAGGCGCGAAGTGTCGCGCAAAAATAGCGTAATAAGCCAAAACTTGATTTGTTGAAACTTCGACACTTTTAACAAAATCAAAATCACTCAAGTACGGTTTATGCACGCTCACGTAACAGCGTGAGTTTTCCGTGCATTTATTTGAGTGATAAAGGTAGTCGAAGACCTCAACAAATCAAATGAAGCGAACGAAAGCGCACGCTTTTTGTGTATTTATGGTAAAAAATGTTATAAACTATTGCATATTTCAAGAAAAAGCTGTAATTTTGCAGCGAATTGTTAATAAAACATTCAAATTTATGAAAAAAAGATTTCTTCTTGTTCTGGTAGCAGTCTTTGCCAGCGTAGCGCTTCACGCGCAGTTTATTACCCAAATGAGTCTGCTCACCCCGCATTACTACCCGGGTGAGGTGTTCTTTAAGGACGGACATTCCGAAGAGTTCGCGGAGCTGGAGTTGCCCCGCGTCGGCAAAAGCAAACTCGGAGCAAAAAAGAATGCGGAGGATAAAGGACACATCGATATAGAGGCGGCGGATATTATAGGCATCAAGATATGGCATAAGGATTTCCCTGATAAGAAGCACGTGTTGTACTACGTCCACGCCCGCAAATCGATGATGCAGAATGAGCATCAATGGGGTAATCCCGTTATGGGAAGTGCCTGGGGAGTGGTCTTTCAATGCGAGATGAACTATCAAATGGATAAGAAAACAGGCGATTTGAATTTTATAAAGTTTGTAGGTGGAAACGGACCGGACACCCCAACCCTCTATTATCTCGTCCGCCCGGAGTTGGAACTGGCTGAATTGGCAATGGTGAATGGCAGTTTTATGGCGATGAAGAAAGCGGCAGCGAAACTGTTTGCTGAGAATGAAGAGATCGCTACGGCTATCAAGAAAGGCAAACTCAAAGGCTCGGATATGCAGTATATCTTGGACGAGATGGCAGGGGGAAAGAAAGCGGAAGAGCCGCTTAAAATCATCCCCGAGATTAAAACGGATTCGGTATCTAACGGCGTAGTTGGCGACGACGAATAATTCTTACAATATGAAGCGTTTCTACTCTTTGGCGGCTTTGCTGCTATGTGTATGGATGTCGGCGTCCGCGCAAGGACTGCGGCACAGCGTATGTATCGTTTCTCCTGAGTTTGCGGACTCGGAAAGAGCGATGATGGCGGATTACTCTTTGTACATGGCGCGCGCCGGAATGAGGAGTGCCTCGCAGGCTTTGACGGCCTATAAGAACGAAGGAACCTTTGGTTCGGGTGTCGTAGTGGAGCAAGGTGGTAAGAAATATGTGCTCACCAACCTCCATGTCATCGGCTACGCAGAGAAAGCAACCCTCACCTTCCAGCTCCACGAGAAAACGCTCCGTTACGAGCATTGTGAAGTGACAAATATCGGCGAAGCGGACTTGGCGGCGGTTGCTCTTCCTGCCGAGTGTGAGATGATCGCGCTGCCGCTTTATGCCGGTGAGATTGACGAAGACCTATCTATCGTAGCGGCGGGCTTCCCCGGCTTGGCTGGCAAACCCTCTTGGCAACTCACGCGCGGAAGCATATCTAACGCCCGCGTGGATGTAGATGCCCGTGAGCGAGCCTCTCGTATTATTCAGCACACGGCCTCTATCGATCCGGGAAGTAGCGGAGGACCGTTACTGCTCAAGAATGCCGAAGGCAAATATGAAATCTTAGGTATCAACACCTGGAAGGCTTTCTACCGAGAAGGAGTGGGATTGGCAATCGGGAAAGAAGATGTGCAAGCGTTTATCGCCACATTAGGAGCATCTAAAACAGATGCAAGCAATGAGATGGAGCCTCTACGTGCTCTCTCCGGCGAAGATTGGTTGTATGTGTTCCGCCAGTTGCCGGATTCGGTTCAAAAAGATTTAAGGGAGACGGATTGGCATTTGCCGCTTGATCCCGCGCTGCGCACACTTGCTGTCCGTGATAGTCTGATTGCGCAAAAGGGGAAGGCTGCCAAGAAATTCGAGCGCTCCGCAACACATATCGTGACGGATATGGATAATATGAACCATGTGCGGTTGGTCTATGACAATTATCTGGGAATGAACCAGCAGGTGGGGCTGCAAGTAGGGCATGATTGGTTGGGTTATATCGCTACCGGCGTGCAGATAACCGCGCTTATCGAAGAAGCCATGACCGAGGACGAGATTTTCGCTACCAAGTTAGGTTATAAAACCCGCGCGGGGGCCATGTTCGGCATTTATGTCGGAGGTCAGCTGCCCATTCAGGTGGGAAAATACATGCTTGTTCCGCGTATTACCCAGAGTGCCGGAGCCGGACCGATGAAAACGGGAAATATATATGGCGGTTTTGCGCTTCTCACGGACACCCGTGCCGGTATCGATTGGCATATCCCGTTCAATTCGGTGGACTTGGTTCTGGGCGTGCACTACACGATGGATTGGCAGTGGACCAAAAACGAACTGAAGATCCCCGCCTACAAGCAGCAAACCAATAGAGAGGCCTTCAACCAGTACCTCCAGCACGGCCTCGGTCTCACCTTGGGTATAGCTTGGTAATCATTTTTGTATCAACTATTGAACAGTTGTGCCCGACACGAATTTAGGGTAAATATTATGAAATTCAGATTTTTGGCATTGCTGGCAATCGGCGCCTGTATATGTCCGATGGCGGCTTCCGTAAAGTATTCCTGTGATTTTGAGGATGCCACAATCCGTAACAGGTGGGTGCTGAACCGTACAGCGAATCAGAATGTGTACAACCAGTTGGCTAATAAATGGTATCTCGGAGAGCTGGGGAATAGTACTCCGGACGGTCACTACGGACTCTATATTTCCGATGATAACGGTCTGAATGCACATTATTCCAACAGCC
>JAFPGA010000048.1 GCA_017423085.1 Paludibacteraceae bacterium
ATTGAGCGAATGATTGAGAACACGTCCGGTCCGCTCGGTCAAGGTCATACGTTCGCTGTCGGTGCAGCTATTGCTGCCAAGTGGTTCAACACCCGTTACGGTGACATTCACAACCCGACTATCTATGCCTTCATCTCCGATGGTGGCGTACAAGAAGAGATCTCGCAAGGCGCAGGTCGTCTGGCCGGTCACCTCGGACTCGATAACCTCGTTATGTTCTACGACTCCAACACCATCCAACTCTCTACCGGTTGTGGCGAAGTGACATCCGAAGACGTAGCAGCCAAATACGCTGCTTGGGGTTGGTTCGTACAGGAGATTCCGGGCAACGATCCGGACGCTATCCGCGAGGCGATCATCAAAGCCAAAGCACACAAAGGCCAACCGTCCATCATCATCGGTCATACAACCATGGGTAAGGGTTGTGTCACCGCTGAAGGTGCTAACTGGGAAGGCAAGTGTGAGACTCACGGAGCTCCGCTGTCCAAAGCCGGCGCTTCGTTCGAGAAGACAATCGAACATCTGGGCGGTAACCCCGAAGATCCGTTCGTTATCTTCCCGGAGGTACAGAAACTGTACGAAGAGCGTGCTATCGAACTGCGCGAGATCGCTAACAAGAAATATGTTGCTTACCACGAGTGGGCACAAGCTAACCCTGTGGCAGCGAAGGAATATGAGACCTTCATGTCCGGCGAGACACCGTGCATCGACTGGAGCCTTATCCAGCAGAAAGCCGGTGCTGCCACCCGTAACGCCAGCGGCGTAGTGCTGTCCTTCCTCGCTGAGAACGTAGGTAACATGATCGTCAGCTCCGCCGACCTCTCTAACTCCGATAAGACCGACGGCTTCCTCAAGAAGACCCACGCGCTCAAAAAAGGCGACTTCTCCGGTCAATTCCTCCAAGCCGGTGTATCCGAACTCACCATGGCTTGCGTCATGATCGGAATGGCGCTCCACGGCGGTATCATCCCCGCTTGCGGTACGTTCTTCGTATTCAGCGATTATATGAAACCCGCTGTACGTATGGCTGCCCTCATGGAGTTACCTGTTAAGTTCATCTGGTCGCACGACGCTTTCCGCGTAGGCGAAGACGGTCCGACACACGAACCGGTGGAACAAGAGGCACAGATCCGTCTCATGGAGAAACTGCATAACCATCACGGTGCTCCGTCCATGCTCGTTCTCCGTCCTGCGGACGCCGAAGAGACCACTCTCGCTTGGCGTGCAGCTATCGAGAACACCGCGACCCCGACTGCCCTCATCCTCAGCCGTCAGGACATCGCTCCGGTGCCTAACGTCAACCTCGAAGGCTTCCGTCGCGGTGCATACATCGTCAGCAAAGATGAGAACCCGCAAGTCGTTCTCCTCGCTTCCGGTTCCGAAGTATCTACCCTCCTCGCCGGTGCTGAACTGCTCCGCGCAGAAGGTATCCGTCTGCAGATCGTCAGCGTACCATCCGAAGGCCTGTTCCGCGAGCAGGATAAGAAATATCAGGACGAAGTGCTGCCGAAGGGCATCAAGCGTTTCGGTATGACCGCAGGTCTGCCTTGCACGCTCGAAGGTCTCGTTGGCGAGAACGGCGCAATCTGGGGACTCAACTCCTTCGGTTTCTCCGCTCCGTACAAAGTTCTCGACGAGAAACTCGGCTTCACCGCACAAAATGTTTACGAGCAAGTAAAAAAACTGCTGTAAAAATACGCCTATTGATGCCTAATTAGGCCTAAATATGCCTAAAGAGGCCTATTCTGGCCTAAAGCGGCCTATAATTAACCTTTTTCTCTCAAAAAAGTCGGCATATATTTGCATATGTCGATTTTTTTTTGTACCTTTGCAGCCGCAAAGGTTTGGGCCAATGCGAATTGAATAAAAAGACAAATAATGATTTTATGGATTATAACTTTAGTGAAATAGAGCAAAAGTGGCAAAAGGCTTGGGAAGACGCAGAGGCGTACAAGGTATCAAATGAGTCCGACAAACCGCATTTCTACGTGCTGGATATGTTCCCCTATCCTTCGGGTGCGGGACTGCACGTCGGTCACCCGCTGGGCTACATTGCCTCGGATATCTACAGCCGTTACAAACGCCAGAAAGGTTTTAATGTGCTCCACCCCATGGGCTTTGACTCCTACGGTTTGCCGGCTGAGCAATACGCTATTCAGACCGGCCAACACCCGGAGAAGACCACCTTCGAGAACATCGACCGTTACATCTCGCAACTCAAGAAAATCGGTTTCTGCTATGACTGGAACCGTGAGGTGCGCACCTGCGATCCGAAGTACTACCATTGGACCCAGTGGGCCTTCGTGCAGATGTTCAATTCGTACTTCGACCCCAAGACACAGAAGGCACAGCCCATCTCCAAACTCATTGCCGAATTTGAGGCCAACGACCCCAAATGGGCTACCCTCTCTGAGAAAGAGCAGCAGGAGAAACTGATGAACTACCGCATCGCGTACCTCGCAGACACCAAAGTGAACTGGTGTCCGCAACTCGGCACGGTGCTTGCGAACGATGAAGTGTCCGAAGGCCTCAGCGTACGTGGCGGATTCCCTGTAGAGCAACGCGTCATGCGCCAGTGGTGCCTGCGCGTCAGTGCCTATGCCGGCCGCTTACTCGAAGGACTCGACCGCCTCGACTGGACCGACAGCCTCAAG
>JAFPGA010000049.1 GCA_017423085.1 Paludibacteraceae bacterium
AGTATTATTACGAAGGCCGGCAAGCCGAGAAAGGCTTGCCGACAGTAGCGTATTGCGCCTCGGAGATGGCGTATTCAGCGGGTTATTTCGGCGATTTGGTGAAACAAGCGACAGGTGCTTCTGCCAAGGAATATATCCAGTCGTACATCATCCGAATCGCGAAGAATATCCTTATGAGCGGCCGTAGCATCAGCGAAACGGCGTATATGTTGGGTTTCGACTACCCGCATCATTTCACGCGCATGTTCAAAAACAAAACCGGCATCACCCCCGGCGAGTACATGCGAGGTCAGGCGTCTTGATAAAAAATGCGACTATAAAGATACAATAATTCGTCTTAGCCGCAAGGGCACGATTAACTTCGTTTTTCCTCTACAAGGCGGGCGTAGCAGCTATCTTTGGCCCGGGTACGCCGGTGGCGTATTCAGCAAAAGTAGTTATGGAACTGCTTATGCAGGAATAAAATCTTGCTAAATATTCAAAAAGTGGCATACACATTTGTCTATGTCATTTTTTTTGTGTACCTTTGCACGAAATTTGTGTAACACAATGACGAAGAAGCTGTTTTTTGTCCTTTGAAGAACGAGAAGAAGAAACTGTTGTGGAAAGTTCCGCTTGCTTTGGCAGGTATAGGTGTAGGAACAGTGATGCTGCTGATACTATCGGTGGCATGCGTGGTGTGTGTACCGTCGCTGCGTAAGGCAGCGCTGGACAAAGGGATCGCTCTTGCCAACGAATACACTGACCTGGATATCGATTTGGGTGAACTCTATCTCTCGCCTTTCCACCATTCACCGATGGCCTTCTACCATGCTTTGAGAGGCACAGCCGATCTGCCGTTAGCGGTGAACATCGACAGCCTCTATGTCGGTCACCGCGGACAAGACACGCTAATTTACGTTCAGACACTGCGCCTGAATGCACAAATGAAAACGGAAAATACAGGCATTAGCCATTTCACCGATATCCCCATCGAAGTGGAGCGTCTGCAGATCGAGCGGACCACGTTTCACTCCGACAGCATGATCGCCGCGGTGGGAATAGATGCTATCATCGGTCATCTGGAACTCAACAGCCCCGGGCTGGTTCTCGCCCAAGGGCAGTACCCTTTACATAAACTGCGCCTGTATGATACGTACGTTGGTATTGACCTGCGCGACACCCCGCCCGACACCACGGCGGTACAGGACACGACGAAGATGCTGATGGCGTTTGACGTGCCCGACGGCGAGATGCGGCATTTCCGCTTCATGCTCACTCCATTAGGAATGGATATCCGCACGGACACCTTGGCGGTGAATGTGTTGGCTGATGTAGGCAATAACAAGTACGATGTACGCCGCATCGATGCGGGCGATATCTCGATGACACTCGGCAGTCTGTACCTGCCGTTCGACACCTTGTACGGCGACGCGTGTGTCGATCTGGAGCAGAGTATGATCACCAGCAACGGTCTGCACGCGCGCTCGGACGAGATAGGCGCACAAGCAGATCTGACGGCTACCGCGCTGGATCTGGAGACAATGCGTGTGGATGTAGCCGGTGACGCGGACTATCGCGGAAGCAAGGTGCAGTTGCGCGGCTTCTACGACATCGACGACGAAGCGTACGACATGCACGTGGATGTGGAGAAAGTGGATTTGTCCTCATTCATGCCGGGCAACACCCGCGTGGTCGTAGCCGGTGAGATAGATGCTCAAGGACAGGGCATAGATCCCTCTTCCCGCGCTATGCGGAGCCAGCTGAGGATGCACTTGACCAATGCGATCTACGACAACATAGACGTGTCCGGCGTGCGGCTCGATGCCAACTTGGCTAACGGTACGGTGGACGGTACGCTGCATCTGCCCTTTGCGATGAAGGGAGACAGCATGCAGGTAGCCGCACAGACAGAGCATCAGTTCCGCGTGGCTAATTTCCTGACGATAGAGAAGATACGTGTGGACTACCGCACGCAGATGCGCGACGTGAGAGCACATGTTGCGGACGAACATTTCTACGCCAAGCAGCTGCATATGCATTTTGCAACCGACACCACAACGCTGCTTGATCTGAACACCGAAGGTCTCACGCTGGCAGCAACGAGTCCGATGCACGTGATGCAACTGGTGGACAAGATCCCCCCGCTTCTTAATGCGGTAGGCGACTCCGCCATCATCACACCGATCACGTCGCTTGCTGACCTGACGCAACTGGATACGATACGCCGGTTGATCCCAGACCTCAAGGTGGATATCACGCTCTCGCACGGTAGTCCGGCACAACGCATGATAGAGAACATGGGTTTGGACATCAACGAGATAGACCTTTCATTGGCTTCGGACGCTACTCAGACCGATTTGGCCTTGGATGCATCTATTCCGGTGATCAATCACCCCGAAGACAGTACCGCGCTTCGTTTGCCGGCAGCCAAAGCCGCTATGCGGGTCCGCATGACGGAAGGCAGCACGGTTGCTTCGCTCACTGCCGACAGCAAACTGACAGACGGGGCGATGTCGCTGCACGGACTGCGCACGGCTGCAGGGCTGAATGTACAACTGGAGCGAATCGGTAATGACCTGAACGGCACAGGGCGTCTGACACTGGACAGCTTGCTCTTCAGTGACATGAATCTGGGTAGCCGCACCGTGGATATGTCCCTTGCCCGTTCACAGAACTACACGAATGCCCTGCGGGCGAATGTACAACTGGACGATATCCCGTTAGATATCGTGGACAGCATTCTCCACATGGCGGATCTGGATTTGAGCGGAGCCATCTCGGCACAAGCTGCGATTGACGGTCTGCCCGGACAGATGGACCTCTCTGCCGATGTGCTGCCGCTCAAGGTGTCGGCGCTCTACAAACCCTATAACGTGCAACTCAGTCTGGGCGAGACTCCGGTGGTGATGCGGCATAACAAAGTCGATTTCAACGGGTTGCCTATCTACGGAGCAGACAGCACGTATCTGTCGCTGAAGGGCGGATTGGACCTCAATGATATGCGTCTGGATGTCACACTGGCAGCAGACAGTTTTGCTCCTATCAAACTGGTGGAAGGCGGTTCGATGCCTGTGTATGGTGAGTTGGCAACCGATATCCGCGGAAGTGTTACCGGTCCGCTGGACAGCATCGTAGCCGATGTGGATGTCACGATCCTGCCGACCACGGACATCACCTATCCGATAGACAAGAAGAATCTGGCGCAAGTCAAACCGCACGGCACGGTGAATGTGAAGTACGGTGTAGCCGAAAGCGAGCTGCTGCTGGGAGGACGAATAAACGTAGATGACGGCTTCATTCGCTATTCGCCTAAAATATATCCCATTATGCCATTCCATGTGGACTCGGGCAGTAATGTGACATTCAACGGTCCGCTCGGGCAGACGATGCTGAATATATCGGCTTCGCAACAAGTGAAAGGCGATGTGCAGTCGGAAGGCGAGGAGACCCGCCGCGTCGATTTCCGAACCGGTGTGCGGGTGAACGGCGTGCTCGATTCCATAGGTCTGGACGCCATAGGGTTCTTCCTGGAAGCGCTGGAGGACGAGACCATCACGCGCGAATTGGCATCGCTGGACGAGGATACACGCGAAGGTCTGGCAGCGGCGTTGTTAACGATGGGTGTGTACCTGGGTGAGAGCAACGTGGCAGCGCAACGGGAAGGATACGCCTTGTCGTCCATCATCAACAGCCGTCTCAATGCGGCGATGACCAATTCCAAAATGGGCAAAGTGATTGATATAGATGTGAGCAGCGCCCAGACGGAACATGCCGGCGGTAATACCAATGACCTGAACGTGTCGATCAGCAAGTCCTTCTTCCAAGACCGGCTGCGTATCACCGTGGGTTCAACCTTCACCGACAACCCCGAGATCAATCAGGCGAGCGGTCTGCTCAATAATCTGTCTGCCGAATACAAACTGACCAAAGAAGGCAATGTGCTGTTGCGTGCGTTCGCACAGCGCGACTACAATAATATCCTCGAGGGCGATTTGTACAAATCCGGCATCGGTGTGCGCGCCACCAAAGACTGGCGTCGTATGGAACTGTACCGTACGGATAGTATCCCCCGCACCTATGGTCTGACAGCAGATGCGGATGTCGCCTGGCGCTCGAACAACAGTCTGGGTCCGAACCTGACACTCACTTCGTCTATCCGAAACCTGATGGGCAAAGGCGAGATCTTTACCGTCAAAGGTAACGGTGCATATTACTGGGCGCTGCGCAATCGTCACCCGGGTGACCCGAAGAAAACAGACACGTACAAATTCGGTGTCAACACGTCGTTGGTGTTCCCGTACCTGCATTGGTTGGACGACAACAATCCGGACGGTGACACGCGGTATATGGTAGGCTATCAATACGAGAACATTGCCGGCGGATACGGTGTACACAAAGTGTCGGGTTCGCTCTCCTATTTCATTCATTCGTCGAAATACATCACGCATTCGTTCACGCCGTTCTCGCTGTCGTTCGTGCATATGAAAGCCGAATCAGCGGACCTGATGGACAAAGCAGCTGAGTACCCGCAACTGATCAAACTGTTGGCAGGAGATGAGTTAGTGCCGGCGATAGGGTATAATTTTACGTACAACGACTACAATGCCAAGCGCGCCGTCAACACCATGTTTGACGTTGGCGTCAAGGAGTCAGGAAACATCATCAACGGTATCTATTGCCTGTTCGGACACCAGTGGAACGAGAAAAACAAACCGCTGGGTAACCTCACGTTCAACCAGTTTGTCAAACTGAATGTCGAGTTGCGCAACAAATTCAACATAACCGACAAGGTGTGCATCGCTACGCGTCTGTATGCCGGTGCGAACATTCCGCTGGGTAACTCCAATTCATCGCCGCTGTCCGAAGCGTTCTACGCAGGTGGACCGAACGGCATGCGAGCGGCTGCGCCTTATGCGTACGGACCGGGTAATTTCTATTCCGAGAAATACAACCATAACTTCTTCCATGCCGGTGATGTCAAACTGGAAGCGAACTTCGAGTTGCGCTTCCCGATTGTATGGAAACTGTACGGCGCTGCCTTTGTCGATGCCGGCAACGTGTGGAACTGGTACAGTGCCTCTACCATCTATCAGCAAGCGGGTATCACCGACTACGTAGAGCGTTTGCAGTTGCGTGGCGAGTTATACGACGGTATATTGGACAATCCGGAATGGGCTCGTCAGATTGCCCTCGGCACGGGAGCCGGACTGCGACTTGACCTGGACGGATTGGTGATTCGTTTGGATTTAGGTGTAGGCATTCATGCGCCGTACCAGACCTACCGCTACGACAAGAAGATATGGCAGCCCGACAAGACGCAGCCGATTGACACCTATTTCAATATCCCGTCCGCGTTGGATGCACTGCGTCTCAATTTCGGAATAGGATACCCGTTCTAAAGGCTGATATCTGAATACTGAATACTGAATACTAATTAAACAACTATATGGTAAACGATCTTTATGTTTTGATGATTACAGCAGGTGTTGTGAGTCTGCTGTTCAAGTTGATGAAACAGCCGGTGGTGTTGGGATACATCGTAGCCGGCGTGCTGGTTGGACCGAACCTGTTGGGCGAGAACATCGTCAACCACGAGAACGTAGAAGCATGGAGTAACATCGGCGTGCTGTTCGTGCTGTTCTGCATCGGTCTGGAGTTCCGTCTCAAGAACCTGTTCGAGAGTGGTAAAACAGCGTTTGTCGGGGTATTTACCATTGTGGTGGGAATGCTTCTGCTGGGATACGGTGTCGGCCGCGTTACCGGTTTGGACAACATGAACGCGATGTTCCTTGCCGCCATGCTCTGTATGTCCAGTACAACCATTGTGATGAAGGCGATTGACGAAGCCGGCTGGAGCAAAGAGCGCTTCGTGAAGGGCGCAACGAGTATTCTGATTTTGGAAGACATCATCGCTGTCGTGCTGATGGTGCTGCTGTCCAATCTCGCTACCAGCGGTAATTTTGACGCAATCGTGATGCTGAAAACAGTCGGTGTACTGGCTTTGACCCTGGTGGTTTGGTTTGTGGTGGGTATATTAGTTATTCCGACCATCATTCGCAAGGCGCGCCCGTACCTGAACGACGAGACACTCATCATCATCTCCCTGGGTTTATGTATGGGTATGGTGCTGACGGCAGAAGAAGCCGGATTCAGCAGCGCGCTGGGTGCGTTCATTATGGGTATGGTACTGGCTGAGACACTGGAGTCGCACCGCATCGAGAAACTGATGACACCGCTCAAGAACGTGTTCGCCGCTATCTTCTTCGTTTCGGTAGGTATGATGATCAACCCCTCGTCACTGGTGACTTACTGGCCGGCTATCCTCTTGGTAGCAGCGGTGGTCATCTTCGGTATGATCACGTTCGGTACACTCGGCTGCTGGTTGGGCGGAGAAACACTCAAGGACTCGATGCAGACCGGTTTCTCGTTTGTGCAGATCGGTGAGTTCTCGTTCATCATCGCTACGCTGGGTAACCAACTCGGTGTCATCGCCCCGTCCATCTATCCGGTTATAGTGGCTGCTTCTGTGCTGACTACGTTCTTGACACCGTATATCATGAAAGCGAGCGTGCCGTGCTATAACTTCTTATACAAGCACGCGCCCGTACGCTTACGCGACAAGATTGACAGCCGCGAGCAAAAAGTGGCACTGGCAGAACAAACGGCAGCCACCGCTACCGAAACCAATGCACCGTCCAAAGCAGACAAAGCGCGTCATGCGGTGCGTCATACCTTTGTCATCAAGCGCACCGTCAACCTGTTTATTAAGAACATAAGCGAAAAAGACCAACTGGCAGAAGAGAAATAATTATGATGATTTGGGGCTTAAGTATCCATGCATGGATAACGATTCTGACAGTCCTGACGATGTTCAGTGTACTGTTGTTTACCAAGTTACGCTCTGATTTGGTATTCTTAGGAGCAGTAGGCGTGCTGTTCGTAACAGGCGTGTTGGACGCCAAAGAGGCATTCTCCGGCTTCAGCAGCACGTCTGTCATTGTCATCGGCGTCTTGTTCGTCGTCGTAGCGGGACTGACGCACACGGGCGTTTTACAATGGATTGTAAGGCATCTATTGGGGCAACCGAAGTCCTATCCGGGGGCAGTGATGCGTCTGATGTTGCCGGTAGCAGCACTCAGTTCGTTTTTGAGCAACACGACTGTCGTAGCCCTGTTTGTCAACATCGTTAAGATGTGGTCAAAGAAACTGGGCATCTCCCCCTCCAAACTGCTTATTCCGCTGAGTTATGCGTCGGGTATGGGTGGTGTTTGTACCCTCATCGGCACACCGCCGAACTTGATCATCTCCGGTCTGTATGCCGACAAAACGGGCACAGTGATGAACGTGCTGGCAACCACTATTCCGGGTTTGTTCTGCTTGGCAGTCGGAGTGCTGAGTATCATTGCGTTACGCCGTTTACTGCCAGACCGCAAAGCACCGGAAGAGGCATTTGAAGATGCCTCGGAATATACGGCTGAAATGATGGTACCGTCGGATAACTCGAACATCGGCAAAAGCATTGCGGATGCCGGACTCAAGGACGTTCAGGGCGGTAAACTGATTGAGATCATTCACTTTGACGAAGTGATCTCTCCTGTGCCGGATGACGAGCCTATTATGGGCGGTGACCGATTGGTGTTTGCCGGACAGATAGATGAGATTCTACGCCTCAAGAAGAGTCATGGTTTTGTGAGCGCTACCGACACGGTGTTTACGGTAAGTGAGGAGGATTCGAGCCGCAAGTTGCGAACTGCCTACATCCCGCTCAATAGCAGTCTGATCCACAAAACGCTCGGTAACACGAGTTTTGAGAAAGACAACAACATGACACTCGTAGCGGTCGCGCGGCAAGGTAATCGTTTGGAAGTATCCCCGCATGAAGTGAAACTGCATGCCGGTGACATGCTGCTGTTAGAGTGCCCGCCGAAACTGAATATCCACACCGATCATCTGAGTTCGCAACTGCAGTTCTACGAGTCGGACCAAGTGCCGAATATCGGCTATAAGACCTTCATTTCCACAGCGATAATGATCACTATGGTGGTGCTGTCTGCCCTCAATGTGCTGCCGCTGCTGCAGTGCGCATTCTTGGCTGCTTTCGCCATGCTGATCTTCCACTGCTGTAACGCTCAACAAGCGATGAAAGCCATCAACTGGGAGATACTGATGGTGTTTGCCGGTTCGGTCGTTTTAGGTCTTGCAATTCAGAAAACAGGCATTGCCGAGCGCTTGGCATATGGTATTCTCGATGTGTGCGGAACAAATCCGATCGTGGTTATGACCGCCATCTGTTTTGTTGCTACGTTTATCACCGAGTTTATCTCCAACACGGCAGCGGGTGCTATGTTCTTCCCGATTATGTACGAGGCGGCGGAGCAGTTAGGTTATGAGCCATACCCCTTCCTTATCGCCCTGATGATCAGCGTCAGCAGCAGTTTTGCTACGCCTATCGGTTCGCCGACCCATATGCTGGTATATGGTCCTGGTGGTTACCGGTTTAGCGATTTCATGCGTATCGGTCTGCTGATGAACCTCATCATCTTGGCAGCGAACATATTGATTGTCAATATTATTTATCCGCTGACTCCGCTACACTAAGTGATACTTAAAAGTTTTTTTGTATTCCGAACTTCAGACCGTACAGACCGGGAGTAAACTGGTTGGCTAAGAGATTGCGCAGTTTTCCGGAGAAGATGATGACATCGTTTGTGTACTCGTTATAGCGTTGGCCTGTTTCCGTATTCACGTAGCATAATGTCGTACCACTGTATCCTAAAGAAAGGATAGAGAAGAAGATCTGGAACGACCGCTTTCGGTTGAACTGATATGTGATAACAGGCGATACTTGCGCGCCGTAAATGACGCTATATTTCAAACCGTCATAGTCTGTTCCGGAGACGACTCCGTCTGCCACGCGTGGGAAGTCCATTCCGGTGTAGAGGTGTGCCTCCAGCCAAATGCCTACTTTGTCATTGAAGAGTGTCTTAAGACGGTAACGGGCATAGGGGGTGACATTCCAACTGCCCTGTTGGATGCGTAGTTCCTTCGATGTTTTGTTTCCATCCACTCCTTCGGACGTGTATGTGCTATACATGTCCTGATAACTACCGCCGACGCGCAGTCCGAGGTAGATTCTCTCTTTGAGCTTCCAACCTATTTCGGGTTCCAGCGCAATAGACCATCCGTTCTCCTTGCGGTTAGAACGTGAGTCATTGTGGAAATAGATGTCAAAATTATACCCGTAGTAGAATTTCTGTTTCCATACAGGAATCTGTTCCAACGAGGTTTGTACCTTTGTGCTGTCCTGCGAACCGTCTGACGCTTGGTTTTCATCTGTAGCACTTATTGCTGAAGTTGCAACTTCTGCAATAGAATCTGCATCTTGAGCCATCAACGAAGAGGTGCCGAACACGATAAGGGCAATCAGCCAATACTTTTTCATACTCATTTTTCGTTTTGCGGCACAAAATTACAAAAAAAATCCGGTTCACGCAAGATTTGAGACGCTTTTTTACTCAAAACCTTGTATATTCCAAATATTTGTAGTAAATTTGCACGCAGATTTGGTAATACACCTTGCGATATGAAAAAACTGATTTTGGCACTGGTCTGTGCCGTAATGATGGGAACTATGAATGCCGAAACATTAGTGGCCTATTTCTCTGCCACAGGTACAACGAAAGCGGCAGCAGAGAAGCTCGCCAAGCAGCATCATGCACGTTTATGGGAGATAGAGCCGGCAGAGCACTACACGGCAGCCGATTTGGATTGGCGTAACCCGAACTCGCGTTCGTCTGTCGAGATGAACGATCCGGATGAGCGTCCGATGATTAAGCAATGTACGGACGTCACGCCGTATGACACTGTTTACATTGGTTTCCCGATATGGTGGGGTATTTGTCCGCGCATCATCAACTCCTGGTTGGACAACAACGAACCGCAGTTGCAGGGCAAAGTGCTGATACCTTTTGCGACCAGCGGCAGTAGCGGCATCGAGGAAGCAGAGGCGTATCTGAAACAGACGTATCCGTCCCTGAACTGGCAGAAAGGGCTGTTGCTCAACAAACGCTAATGGAGATAACGATGCATAGCCTACAGCAATACATAGAACAAACAATACTGCCGCAGTATGATGCTTTTGACGGAGGACACAAGCGTGACCATGCTCAGATGGTGATAGATGAGAGCCTCAAACTGGCGCGTGAGTACGGAGCGGACGAGCAGATGGCGTATGTCATTGCTGCGTATCACGACCTCGGTTTACGCTTTGACCGCGAGACACATCATATCCATTCCGGTGAGATATTGATGGCGGATGAGACATTGCGGCAGTGGTTTACAGAAGAACAGTTGCTGACCATGCGTGATGCTGTAGAGGACCATCGTGCGAGCAGTAAGAACCCGCCGCGTACGATCTATGGCGCAATCGTGGCCGAGGCGGACCGGCAGATCAATCCGAAACTGGTGATTCACCGGACCATGGCGTATAGTGCCAAGCTGTTTCCGGAAGGCGACTTTGAGACATTGTACGCACGTAGCAAAGAGCATCTTTTGCAAAAATATGCAGAAGGCGGATATATGAAATTATGGCTCAACAGCGAGCGCAATGTGCGCAGTTTGGAAGAACTCCGTGCTATCATTCGTGATGAACTCCGTTTGCGAAGCTTGTGCAGGGAATGGTATTCGGATCCGAATTATCTTCGTTGAATCATTCGAATGTTTAATTTATAAGATACGAACTATGATAAAAGTAGCTATTTTGGGTTACGGCAATATTGGTCGTGCCGCTGAACAGGCCGTAAAATCGGCACCGGATATGGAGTTGGCGGGTGTGTTCCACCATAACGACTGCCTTGATTGCATGGACGCAGATGTGGTGTTGCTCTGTACGCCGACACGCGAGGTGCCCAAGTTCGCTGCCGTGATGTTAGCCAAGGGAATATGCACGGTGGATAGTTTTGATATACATGGTCAGATAGCAGGGTTGCGCAGTCAGTTAACTCCTCTGTGTGTGACCAATAAGACGGTCAGTGTGCTCTCGGCAGGGTGGGATCCGGGCAGTGACAGTGTGGTGCGTGCGTTGCTCATGGCGATGGCTCCGAAAGGAATCACCTACACCAATTTCGGTCCGGGACGTAGTATGGGGCACTCGGTGGCAGCCAAATCGATTGACGGCGTAAAGAATGCGCTGAGTATGACCATTCCGTTGGGTACCGGTGTACACCGTCGTATGGTGTATATCGAGTTGGAAGACGGGGCGGATTTTAAGACGGTAGAAGCGGCTATCCTTGCAGACGACTATTTTGCACACGATGAAACACATGTTATTCCGGTGGAGAGTGTGGATGCACTTAATAATGTGGCACATGGCGTGAATCTTGTCCGTTCGGGAGTGAGTGGCGAAACGCACAACCAGCGGTTCGAGTTCAATATGGAAATCAACAATCCGGCTCTAACGGGTCAGGTAATGGTTAGTTGTGCACGTGCAGCGGTACGTATGCGTGACCGCGGTGAATACGGTGCCAAGACGATGATAGAAATACGCCCGATAGACTTGCTACCGGGCGATGAAGAGAGCCTTGTAAAAGCATTGGTTTAGTGTTCCCGCATGGAACCGGAACGGTAGGCTTGTAAGAGTTGTTCGAGACAGTTCATCTGCTCGAGCAGCTCTTTTCCTTTGTCTGTGTCTTTGATGCGCATGCGCTGACCTGTGAAGTCTTGCAGCAGTGTGCGGTTGTGAATATCAGATCCGGAGAGGATGGCCTGTTCACGCGACTCAAATGACTCGTGCTCTACCAGCTGGATGCCGTGGCTGTTATAAATGAGCGTGTAACCTGCGATGCCGGTCTTTTCCTGATAAGGCTTGCTGAACCCGCCGTCAATCACAAACCGTTTGCCGTTGGCACGCATAGGCGTCTCGCCTTTTATGGTGCGAACAGGTACGTGACCATTCACAACACGTCCCGTCGCAGGATTAAGACCGAACTCTTTGAGAATATTCTCGCATACCTTCTCATCGTCTGCCAAGGCGAAATAGGCGCCTTTCTTCTCCTCATGAGACGCTTTGTCGGTGAGGAAATAACGCTCAAAAGTGGTCATCTTATCCTTGTTATAGAGCGGGGAGAATTCACCTTCCCAAAGGTAAAGCATGTAGTCCAGTGCATCTTCTTTGGCTTTGCCGGTGCCGTAATAAGCCTGTCGGATGATTTCATCCGTACGGTCCATGAGTGCTTTACCGGATACACGTTTGCCGCACACATCGGCTTCGGTGAACGAGCCGTCTGCATTGATTGGAATAGCGGCGTGGTAGAGTAGGAAGCCGTTGCGCACCAGATAGAGTGAACCATGCTCATAGAGCATACGCAAGTGACGTTGCATCTTTTCCGACTTGCGGAACGAGCGCCATAACTGATTCATTAGATCTTCCTCCTCTTGGCTTAAAGCGTACGGATTGTTCGGGTCTATGGTCGGCAGATTTTGGTCCAAAAGCACTTGACCGTCTATTGTCCATTGTCCATTGTCCATTTATCCAATACGGCGCGATGCTCCATATGCCATTCGGGGTGACGAAGCACGGTCTGACCTTCCAGTTTGAACTGAATAATAGAAATGGCCTTATGCATCTTCGCCATCAGTTGTGCCGAACGGGTGAGACGCGGATTGTTCTCAAAATCTTTGGTTTGCCAGATGGTACACGGGTCATTGCCGTACGTCTCCATCGCAAAATTAGCCAGCGGCAGCAAGTTGATACCGTATCCTTCTTCCAGCGTCTCTATGTTAGCATAACGGATAGACACGCGTAGTACGGTAGCAATCAGTGCCTGGTTACCCGCCATGGCACCCATCCACTCGATATCGTGATTACCCCATTGGATGTCGTAATCCCGGACGGTGGAGAGCACATCCAGAATCTTGCTTGCACCCGGTCCGCGGTCGAAGATATCACCGACGATGTGCAGCGTGTCAATGGTCAGCGAATGAATGAGATAACTGATTACGATGATGAGCTGGTCTGCACAGCCGGTCTCGATGATAGCATCGATGATGGCGTTGTAGTACGTCTGCCGGTCGTGTTGCTCCAGATTGGATTCGTGCAGCAGTTCACGAATGACGTAGGCATAATCCTTTGGTAGCAGTTTCTCCACTTTGGAGCGGCTGTATTTGATGGTGACGGCACGGGCTATCTCCACGACCTGACTCAAACGCCGTTTGTACCAGTCGTTTGTCTTGCTCTCCATCTCCAGCCGCTCGTCGGGATAATAAATAAGCGCGCACAGGGCACGTTTTTCTTCCTCTGAGAGCGTGTCTCCATAGACTTCGTCCACTTTTCTGCGTACCACACCAGAGGCGTTCTTGATCATATGAATGAACGCACTCGATTCACCGTGCAGGTCGGATACAAAATGCTCGGTGCCTTTGGGTAGCGAGAGTATGGCACGGAGATTAATCAATTCCGTGACAACAGACTGTGAATTAGGGAACTTCTCACTCAACAGTTGTAAATACCGTTCGTCAGACATAAATAGGACGCTTTGTAAATTATTAATTGTTAGTTTATTACTTGTTTCAACCATTGCAGTAATTCTTCCATGTTATGGAATAGTTGGTCAGGATGCTCGGCAGCCAGTTCTTCATCCGGCAGGATGCCGGTGTTGACAGCGATGGTGAACAGTCCGGCTGCTTTGGCTGCCCGTACGCCTAATGGCGCATTCTCCACCACAAAACACTCCTCTTTCTTCCATCCCGAGCGTTTCCATGCTTTAAGATAGGGTTCGGGATTCGGTTTGCCGTATTGTACGTCATACGATGAGATGATGCCTTTGAACACATTGTCAAAGGTCTTATTGAGCGCATTGATCAGGTTACGTTGCCCCGAACCGGTAACCACCCAACACTCCACATCGTGCTCATGCAGGAAATGCAGCACTCCCTGCACATTCGGAATAACACCCGGAAAACCGTTGCTGATCTCAATAAAACGCTTGGATTTGTCGGCATAGATAGCTTCTATATGTTCGGGTGTAGCGTCTGTGCCATACATACGCTGATGTAGTTCCTGTATCACGCCCGAACCGGTTCTTCCTTCATTGCGATATGTTTCCAGTTCGGTATATGGCAGTCCGTGCTTGTTCATTGCCCATACCCAAGCTTTGGCATGGTAGGGCATTGAGTTATAGAGAACACCGTCTTGGTCAAAAAAGACAGCGCGTAATTTGTGACATTGGTGATCGGTGATCGGTGGTTGGTGATAGTCCCTTTCGCCGAAGATGGAGCTACCGATACGCACCATATTGGAACCGCATTCAATCGCGATGGAGTAGTCGTCGGACATGCCCATAGATAAGATCGCTTTGCTAAAAGACCGCTTCGCTGTAGGACCGCTTTGCTGAAAGACCGCTTCGCTAAAAGACTGCTTTGCTTCGGTAAAGCACCGGCGAATCTCCGTCTCATCGTCCGTGTTCGTCGCCATGGTCATTAATCCCAACACACGGATGTTGGTGAATGCTGAGAGCTGACTGCTGACTGCTGATAACTCTTCCGGCGTGAAGCCTGTTTTCGTTTCCTCTTTGGCCACGTGCAGTTCCAGCAGCACGTTTTGAACAATGCCTTGTTTGGCGGCTTCCTTGTCTATCGCTTGTAGCAGTCGCACGGAGTCCACCGACTGAATGAGGTACGGACGCAACTGAAGCAAATCCCGCACTTTATTGGTTTGCAGGTGACCGATGAAATGCCATTGGACATCCTCCGGCAGCAGCGTTTTTTTGCGTTGCAGTTCCTGTACGCGGCTTTCTCCGAAATGGCGCTCTCCTGCTTTGTAGGCTTCGCGTATCGCTTCAACCGGTTGGAACTTGCTCACACACACCAGCGTCACGTTTTCGGGAAGGGTGGTACGTATCTGTGCTATTTGTTCTGCGATTGTAACCATTCGATATAGGGTTTGATATATCGTTCTATTTTCTCCGGATATACATCTTTCATGTCCACCATGATTCCGGAATCATATACATTGGAGAAGGTAGCTTCTATCGCGGTGCCGAAGAACTGTAAATTGTTCGTCAGATTGAGGTACGCGGAGAACATAGGTGGTATAACCACGCCTTGTTCACGCACCGCATGCTGCAGAATATGATAGTTCTCCTGCGGGTCGTTGCCCTTGAACGGATCTTCCGCCAATGGCTCGATAGGTTGTGGCGTATAGGGCGAGAACAAATCTTCTTCACCGTGATGATATCGCTCCAGGTAGGTATAAATCAGTTCACGTGCCACCGGGTTATAATCAGGATAGATGGTCACTTTGCCTAACATGTAACGGACAGTAGGATGGTGATACATCACGGCTCCGATACCGTCCCATATATTATCCAGCGCAAACAGAGCCTTGACTCCCATTTCGCGTTTCTGGTACATTGGTTGTACAAATGCCCGTCCGAATTCAATCGCATAAGGCAGGTAGTCGCGGATGAAGCGCTCGGAATAACGGAACAGGTAAGCCGAGGTGATAAAAGGCTGACCGTTGCGTATCACCACTTCGTCACCGGTCAGATAGCGGTAACCTCCGACAATCTGCTTATTCGATGGATCCCATACGATAAGTTGATGGTAAGGACGGTCCATCGTGTCCATCTCGTCGATATCCGCTTCTTTTCCGGTTGCACCGCCTCCATCGCGATAACTGATTTCACGCAGACGGCCAATCTCCCGCATGACGTTCGGGCACTCATGTGCCGTGATGTCATAGATGAGGTTGTCTGCCTTATTGGACGGACGAAGAAGATGCCCTTCCAATTCCTGCTCCAACAGGACTGTGTCAACGGGTGGTATGATCGGTTGCATAGACAATTGATTTAATGGTTTGTGCCCATTGTTTGGGCGTTTGGCTGTTATCCAGCCTGGTGTAAGGGATTGGCGGAAGCACATGAACGCGGAAATGTTTGCCGTGTGCGCCGTACATCTCATCCACCAGATATAACACTTCTATATTGGTTTTGATATGCAGCAGTTTGCGAATATACGCCACGGTGTAAAAGAACCGACTGTTCTGTCCTTCAAAATATATCGGTACTATATTGCGCCGGTACGCTCGTGCGCGCTGCACAAAGTTCTTCTGCCACTCCAGATCCTGTATCTGCCATTTGCCGTCAATGCGTTGCAACCGACTGCATGCACCGGCGGGGAAAGTCAGCACGTCCACTCCGGATTCCCACATCTGCTGCTGTTGTGCCGCTTGCTCTTTGTTTAATCGGCCTACTTTGCTGACCGGAGCCCATAAGTCGGACAGCGGTTCCATATACATAAGCAGGTCATTAACGATAACTTTCAGATGGCGCGGTTTTCCGTTATTAGGTTGAGCAGACTGACGACTGTCATGAATCATCTGTGCGATAATCATTCCATCCAATCCTCCCAAAGGGTGGTTGCTGACAAAGATAACCGGCTGGTCATCTGTCGGAATGTTCTCTATTCCTTCAATCGAGGCAGAGCATCCCAATTCTTCGTTGATAACGAGCCGCATGAAATCATAGTCCCGCTCTGTTGTGTGGACGCGCAGAAATGCGTTCATCTGCTTCACGTGGGTGATACACTCAAGGTATCGTATCGCTATCTCCGGCACATGTGCGTTGGGAGCTTTGCGGCGTAAAACGCCTCGTATGTCTATCTGTAACGGCAAAGGACGAGGATTGATGACTATTGCACGGCGTGCAGAATATCTACGATGGCTGTCTTGGCGATAGAGATGAGCTCGCAGTCATAGGAGTTCATAGCTTGCTTGAGCGCAAAGACGGCATCATCCAGTGTGTTAGCCTGTACCAGCACGGCTACACTCTTGCGGGTCTCTTTGTCTCCGTCAATGGTAATCATCTCCACGCGGGCTTTATACCAATAGGCACCGCCTTCATTCGGAAACACTTCAAAATACTGGCTGCGTTTGCAGGTCTGTACCTCGCAGTCGCCGAAAATGAACGGTTTGATCTCGTTCATCAGACAATTCTCTGCATCTGCAAAACTAACGGCGCCGTCGACCAGGTAAATCTCTTTCACCTTCCCCGGGTTGTCTTCTCCGGTCTGGCGCTCATAATGTACTTTAATCTCGTGAAAAATCATATTATTTATAGTTTTTCAAAATTTGCTTATCAAAATATCAACTCGGCTACATCGGTTGCGTCCAGTGTGCCTTGCGGCATCGGGCGTAGGGTGCCGCTCCATAGTAGTAGCGGTGAAGTAGGGTTGTCATCTATCACAAAGTCCAGTTTGTTCTGCTCATTATATATGAGTTGCCAGCCGGGTTGCAACATAAACACCACGTCGCCTGTATGCCGTTTGCACAAGGTTGTGTTGAGTAATGGGTGCTGCATCGCCTCATAGCCGGGCATAGCTATCTGTACGCCTTCAAACTCCATGAGAAAATTAGCCACTTGTCGCTGTATAGTTTCCAGATTGAGCCGTTTCTGCTCAATGAGAGTGCGGTTGAGGTAGATACATTGTCCGAATCCGCCGTCCACCCATCGCTCGTGTCCGTACAGTGCCATCAGATAGGTGCCTGTAAGTGCTGCCGCTCTGTCCACACTGAAGGTTTGAACGGGCATATGAATGTCACTTAATGCCTGTGCATCTGTGCCGGATATGGGGCGACCGACTACCAGTATCTGGTAATTGTTATGCCCGATACGACGATCCAGTTGCTCCATTAGAAAACCAAGATCCTGATTGAGACGAATATAGATGTCCTCATGCTCAGCACTGGCTATCCTGTCGGAAGTGGCAGCGGGACTGAGGGTGTTCAGTTGCAGCATAAGCAGGTCGGGTACGGCATCGGCACCTAATTTCTCGCTTTGCTGAATATCCAGTGCCAGCTCAATCACCAGTGTATTCGCTTCCGGAGAGTGCGGGAGAACATCTGCCACAGCATATGAGAAACCTTTCTTTCGCTCGAGTGCAGTAGGGCAGGTGTATGTCGGAATATCCATCCGGGGTGTCCATGTGTGCGCTGCCATTTGTGCCACCGTTCCGTCTTCGTTCTGCAGGAATGCAGCCGTAGGCAGACCTTCGCTATAAGCGGCGGTGGCGACCCATTGTTGGTTTTGAAAATCCATCCAGCAACATGCATTAGCGGCGTGACCTGCCAGCAGAATGGTGGTCTCGGGATGAATACCGACAGCGTATATTTTAGCGTTCGGATAACGCAGTCGCATGCGGTCGGTGATAGTTTGTGACAGCAGTGCACGTGGTGATAACTGCAGCGTTGTACCGATTCCGAGTGTAGTCTCGTCTTCCAACATAGCGTGCCGGCTGCGGTCTCTGCGCAGGAAATAACTATCCATCGTATAGCCGTGAAGGCTGGGAGTGGTGCCTGTAACCAGCGTAGCGGTGGTCTCGTTCCCGCCATATACGAGGTGAGGGTAGGAAATCGTGGTTTGGAATGCCTCTTCGCTTAATGTTCTCAAGCCTCCTTGCTGCCAATAAGGGCGGAGCAAAGTCAGGTTCTCTGTAGTCAAACCGTCCACTATTGCTACTACCGTTAAACGGGGCGCAGCGGTAGCCATAGAAGCGATAAGGCTGAAAATCAGCGTCGTATAATATAGATAAGTCTTGCGCATAAATGGGTTAAAGGAATAATGAGTAAACGCCAGCCGAAGCCTACCAGCGGATGGCATGAGAAAAATGTCAGGAAACCGACAATTAGCAAAAGTAACAGATAGAGGACTGCAGCAGTTATTTCTAACCATTTTGACCAATGGTGGAGATGGCGGTCCTGAATGCTTACTGCTGCAACGATGCAGAAATACAGTGCCAGCCACACCGGCCATAAAGCATACCAGGGTACAGACGGAGCGCCGAATGAGGCAATAGTTCCCTCGCTCACGATCGGCGTGCCGTCCGCCAGATGCGCGGATTGCATAAAGAGCATCAGTTCTTCGGGCAAGAACAGCCGTTGGTCGGAGTTCATCGGTTGGTCCGCTTTCGGACCAAGGAGCAGACTGATGCCGGCGTACTCTAACGAAAGAGCCCCCGTGTAATGACGGATAAATGTCCGATAGGTCTGTCCTGTATATCCGGTATAAT
This sequence comes from Paludibacteraceae bacterium, assembly GCA_017423085.1. Lineage (GTDB taxonomy): Bacteria > Bacteroidota > Bacteroidia > Bacteroidales > Paludibacteraceae > Colicola. The sequence continues at coordinate 19,045 of JAFPGA010000049.1, forward strand.
CCGAAATGATGGTGTCTTTTAGTGCATGTGCAATGAGGTAATACGGACGGGTGGCGCAGTTGTCAAAAACGAAATTATAGAGGTATTTTCTGTTTTCCGGTTCATAATTGACAGCCAGCGTCTGCCATATCTCGTTCCGTTGTGCGGGTGTCAGATTCAATATCTGTTCATATACCGGACGGTGAGTTTCGTTATACTCCCACATGAACCATTTCATCGGCGCAGCACCAAGTTCGTACCACGTTTCGCCTTTAACGAACTTCCAATAGAACTGCTCCGTGTCAAAATCGAAGATCCCGTAATTGAAAACAATGTCTGTTTCGTTAGCCGGGTCATATACGCGCAAGGCGGTGTGTCCGAATCGGGCATATAGTTCCTCCCCCGGTGCGCAGGTAAGAAGCGAAATTTGCATCTGCTCATTCGGTTCATCTGCTTGAACCAAGGCCGCCATCGCCAGACAAAGGCTAAACAGGTATATTCTCAGTTTATTCCACATAACAATAGATACAATACGGTATAGTTGTACATAGGATACCCAACAGCCATCCGGCTCCCACTTGTGCGGGCGTGTGCGCGTTCAAGCGTAGGCGCGCGTACATTACTAATAATACGACGCTTAACCATAGAACCATCGTTCCGAGAGTGGGGATGGCTCCGATACCGATACAATAGGTGATCAGTCCGCCGAACAAGCCTCCTAAACCCGTTAAATGAGCGCTGATTTTCCAGAAACGGTTAATGACAGTTACCAAACCGATGGCGATTGTTGCGCCGACACCAACAAAACCGAGGTAGGGTGGAACTTGCAGAATACGAATCAGCAGGTAGCACCAGAAGCAGAAACCCATAATCGAATAGAGATAGGGAATGGTCCGCTCGCCGGGATTGGTGATTTGCATATCTGTCACAGCACCGCGACGCATGCGTATCCAGATGGCTGTAATAGGGATGACTGCTGTCAGAAACAGCGTTCCGCCAATCGCTACTGCACTCCATATGACCGGCAAAGGCTGTATCACGGTGTGGTACGAGTAGCAGAAGAGCGCCATGCCGTAGGTCGGCACAAACAGCGGGTAGAACACCACGCTCAGGATGTTAGCTATTATGTCCGGTATTTGCTTCATACGGTCTTGCGCAAACGGGCAACCGGTATATTTAGTAAATCGCGATATTTGGCGACAGTGCGTCGGGCAATCGGATAGCCGTGCCGGCTGAGTTCCTCTACCAGTTGTTCGTCTGTCAAAGGGTTGTGTTTGTCCTCTTTGTCTATCAGCTCTTGTAGTATTTTTTTAATCTCGTGTGTGGAAATCTCATCCCCTTCTGCATTGGTCATTCCTTCCGAGAAGAAATACTTGAGCGGATAGATGCCGTAACGCGTCTCTACGTACTTACTGTTGCTGACGCGGGATATGGTGGATACATCATATCCCGTGCGGTCAGCTATGTCCTGTAGCACCATTGGTTTCAGGCTGGTTGTTTCGCCGTCCAAGAAGAAATCATATTGCATTTGCAGGATGGCACTCATCGTCTTCATCAGTGTCTCATTGCGCTGCTTGATAGCATCAATGAAGAGTTGTGCATCGCTCAACTTCTGCTTGATAAAGGCTTTGGCCTGACGCGTATCCTTTGTTTTAGGCAGCCGGTTGTATTCTTCCAGCATGTTACTGTACTCCCGGCTGACGTGCAGTTCGGGAATATCGCCGGTGTTGAGTACCACATACAGTTCGTTGTCGCGTTCCTCGATGGAGAAGTCCGGAATAATAGTCTCCTTATGGGTGTCATAGACGGAACCGGTCATTGCATTGGCCGGTTTCTGGTTAAGGCGCATTATCTCCTGTACTGCATCTTGGAACTGTTCATCTGTGCATTTCAAACGCTGTTTGATATAATCAAAATGATGCTTGGAGAAATGTTCGAAATAATGGGATAGAACCTCTATCGCCATTTGGATGGGTGCGGAATCGGGATCGTCTTCCAATTTCACCTCCAATTGTTTAATCAAACATTCCTGCAGATCGAAACTTGCGATACCGGGTGGGTCGAATTGCTTGATTTGCTGAACGATAGATGCCATCTCTTCGTCAGTCACCGGTATCTGCTCTTGGAACATGAGATCATCCACCAGTTGCTCGGTGGTGCGCCTTAGATAACCGTCATCGTCAATATTACCCAACACCCACTTGGCGATGTGCCGCTGCGGTTTGGTCATGTTGGTCAAATAGATCTGTGCTTTCAGTTCCTCAATCAGACTGCTGCCACCGATAATGGGCACCTCACGACGATCTTCATCCGCCGGACTGTACTGCTGATGTAGCATGTAACTCGGTGTCTCATCGTCGGATACATATTGCTCGTAGTTGAAATCCTCGTTCTGCAGCGGGTCACGTTGCCGTCCGTCGTCGTAGCCGTCGTCAGGCATATAATTGTCATCAAACTCATCGAGCGTGTCTCCGTGTTCGTTTACAGCCGCTTCGTCTCGCCCTTCTTCCAATGCGGGGTTTTCCTGTAACTCCTCATTGATTCGTTGGCTCAATTCGATAGACGGCAATTCGAGCATTCGAATCACCTGTATTTGCGTAGGCGTCAGTTTGGTGGTCTGCGCAAGGTTTTGCTGTAGTCCGATGGATTGCATGGTTGACGGACGAATTAACGGTTTATCAATTCGAGTACGCTGTTGGTGATATAAGCCAACTGCTCATCATCCAATTCCGTGTGCATCGGCAGCGATAATACACAGGCAGCCAGTTTCTCTGCCACCGGGAAATCGCCGTCTTTGTAACGCGGGTCGAGGTATGCTTTCTGCTGATGCAGTGGCACCGGATAATAGATCATAGCCGGAATACCGCGCTCTGCCAATCCTTCACGCAGTTGGTCACGGTCAGCGCCTACAACACGCAGCGTGTATTGATGGAACACATGCGTGGAATGCGCCTGACGTCCCGGAACGAGCAGTTTGTCACTGCCGGCAAATGCGTTGTCGTAGTATGCGGCAGCGCGCTGACGAGCAGCTATATATTCGTCCAAATGGGGTAGTTTGGCGTCCAGAACGGCTGCCTGAATACTATCGAGACGGCTGTTTACTCCCACTAAATCATGATGATAGCGAACTACCATACCGTGGTTGGCTATAGCACGCATTTTGGCATCCAGCTCATCATCGTTGGTGAAGATAGCACCGCCGTCTCCGTAGCAACCGAGGTTCTTGGACGGGAAGAAGGACGTGCAGCCGATGTGACCGATGGTACCTGCTTGTTTGGTCTCGCCGTTGGAGAATGTATAGCGGGCGCCGATGGCCTGACAAGCGTCTTCCACTACAAACAGATGGTACTCGTTCGCCAGAGCCATGATGGCTTCCATGTCGGCACATTGACCGAACAGGTGAACGGGCACGATCGCTTTGGTTTTCGGCGTGATGGCACGACGGACGGCATCAATGTCCATGTTCATCGTGTTCCAATCGACATCCACCACCACAGGAGTCAAGCCTAACAATGCCACTACTTCGGCGGTGGCGATAAAGGTGAAGGTCGGGGTGATGACTTCGTCACCCGGCTTTAGACCAAGACCCATTAATGCAATCTGTAACGCATCGGTACCATTACCGACGTTAATCACATGTTTGGCTCCCGTATATTGCTCCAAGTGAGCCTGAAACTCAGCCACTTTCTGTCCTTTGACGAACGAAGCGCTGTCAATTACTTCTTGAATACCTGCATCAATATCTTTCTTGATACGCGCATACTGCGACTGCAGGTCAACCATTTGAATCTTTCTCATTGTTCTAACATAAATTCCACTACGGCAGGATAAGCCCAAGCGGATGTGATAGACGGATTGGAATAATGTATCTCTACTTCTAATGTCTCTGTTCTGTCCGGTGTGTAGGTGCAGGTGGCTACCATGTCACTGGCCTGTACTTGTGCGAAATGACGCATCGCTACGCGCACGTTCACCTCTACTTCGTTGGGGAAGACACGTATCTTGTATCCCTCAGGAACACCGATGGTACGGAGCGGCAGTTTGAATTTCTTCTCCGTGAACCGCTCGGTAATAACGGTCAGGTCCACGCTGTCTTTCTCTGCTCTGGTTCCATTCGGTACAGCCAGCGCTACACGCATGGTTGTGGTATCCATGAGTTCGGTCAACTCGATGCGTTCGGTATAAACGGTGTCAATCGCATTAAGTGTCTTCTCATCACCATACAGTTTGATCTTGGTATAGTTCAGTTTGGGGACTCCTACCAATTGGTATTCCGGTGCAGGGCTGACGTCTCCGTCAAAAGCAACCAAGACGGTTTTCTCCTGCTCCGTGAAATAGGTGCAGGTGATTTCGTCGGGATAGGTCTCAACGAGGCTGCTTGTACCTTGCAGAATATCGCTTATACTGCGTCTGAGTGCATCGGACGGCACATGGATGGTGCCTTTGGTCCCGTGTATATAGCTATGCAGGTCAATCGTCAGATGGAGAGGCTCTTGATGGTAGGTATTGAGCCGCAAGCCGGCATCGCGCACCTCTATCATCACCTTGTCCGGCAGTCCCTCTTCGCCTAAACCGATGGAACCCGGTTTGCCCGTGTATTGGATATACACAGGAACACGTGTGTTACGTACCGAGTGCATCGCGTGACCGTACCATATCAGTGCGGCCAGCACGAGAAACAGCAGGAACGTCAGCACGTCTGCCCATACGATGCGATGAGAGAACAGTTTCATTAGTGCTTACAGACAGTTATTTTTTCTCGTTGGCGGATTGGTTAGCATCCGCTGCGTCTGCGAAGACGCTGTCTTTGCTGACTTTGATGGTAACGTCTTTGGCAATAGTGATGATGAACGTGTTCTCTTGTACCTCTTTGATTTCTCCGTAGATACCTCCGGCGGTTACAACTTTGTCACCTTTCTTCATGTTCTCGCGTTGTTGTTGGAGCTCTTTCTGCTTCTTTGTTTGCGGACGAATCATAAAGAAATAGAACACTACAAAGATAAGGATCATCATGACCCAAAACGTCCATTGTTGACCCTGGGGCTGACCGTCAGCACCCATTTCTGCGGCTAATAAAATGTAATTCAGCATAATTTATTTGATTTTAAAGATTTCATTTCTTCCTGTTTATTTGACTGCAAAGCCCTTAAAGAACGTGCCTTCGTTTTTCAAGTCACGGAGTATTTCTGTAAGGATGCCGTTGATGAACATATAGTTCTTGTCACCCGAATATTCTTTTGCCAACTCGATATACTCGTTGAGCGAAATGGTCATCGGTATTTCTTCGAATTCCAGGATCTCTGCCAATGCCACTTCCAGAATAATGCGGTCCATGTAGGCGATACGGTCTGCATCCCAACCCTTGAGGTGCGTGTTGATCAACTGCTCATATTGCTCATGACCGGCGATGGTTTTTTCCATCAGTTCTATCGCGAACTGCAACTCTTCTTCATTGTCAAACATCTCCAGCAGCGGTGTCTCCGGTGTGCTGTCCGCTTTGAAGCGTTTGATGGTTTTGATGACATAACTGATGATGATGTCTGCATCTACTGTCCAGTTCGATTTGTCCATCACCACTTCCATCTCCTCCAAGGCATCCATGAGTGCCTCGTTGTTCACCATCAGATATTGATATATATGCCGCCAGAGACGTTTGTCATCTTCATAGGTGCAACTGTCCGCTTCCATATATGCGCGGTAGAAATCGCTTTCCGTCAATCGGCGATACACATCGCTCACGGCGGACATTCCGCTGTCCCACGCCAGATGTTGCTCTGCCATGCGGGCGCGTAGCGCGCGGTTGTCGAATAACTGCTGTGCCAGACGGTTCTGAACAAACCGTTTGTTGGGTTTCCAGTTGGAGTGGGTAGCACGTGCGCGACCCGTCTGTTCCTCCAGTTGAACCTGGGCGTAAGCCGTCATCTCATTCACAAAATCAAGCAGCACGAAATACAGATCGTATGTGTCGGCAAAACTCTTGCGTAACTCGTTACGAGCGGAGGTTACCGTCTTGTCTGAATCCTTGTAATATGCGAACAGTGTTTGGATAACACGTGTCCGAACCATCGTTCTATTTATCATATCTTAAAAATTTGCGCAAAGTTACTGAAAAATTTCGTATTTTGCAAGTAAAAATGATAAATTTTTGTAAAAATCTTGCATATGTGCAGGAAAAATTGTAATTTTGCAGCGAATTTTGGAAATTCTCTTAAAAATATCGGAAAAAATGGAAAATCAAAAAGAAGAGAGACGCGATCAGGAAATCGTTTACAGCCGCTCGGTTAAAGCCGGTAAGCGTATCTATTATTTAGATGTACGCAAGGCGCGCAACGAGGATTTGTATCTCTGTATCACAGAGAGCAAACGCCGCCAGGCCGAGGGAGACGAAGCTCCGTCGTTCGAGAAACACAAAGTGTTCCTGTACAAGGAAGATTTTGCGCATTTCACAGAGGGTCTGCAAGACGTTATCGCCTATGTGCAAAACCAACTCGGTGAGATTGAAGAGCGTAAGGAGTGGGTTCCAGAGAACCAAGAAATGCCGGAAGGCGAAGCAGTAGCCGGTGACGAAGATGCTCCCAAGAAAAAAGGACTCTTCGGAATCTTTAACAAGTAAGCAATAGTTCCACTATTCTTTCTGCTACATCTGCTTTACTCAACAGCGGTAACTCGATAGAATTACCGCCTGCTTGAAGTATGGATACGCGATTGGTGTCCACCCCGAAACCTGCGCCTTGATCACGCAGCGAATTCAGCACAATGGCGTCCATACGCTTGCGCTCCATTTTGCGGAGCGCATTTTCTTTTTCGTGTTGTGTCTCCAGCGCAAAACCAATCAGTTTCTGTGTGCTTTGTTTGCGCTCTCCTAATGCTTTGGCGATATCCGGAGTGGTTGCCAACTGTAGCGTCCACGTTGTCTGGCCGTCTTGCTTTTTGACTTTTTCTGCTGCCTCTGTCTGCGGAGCGAAATCCGCTACGGCAGCGCATAGGATGGCGTTGTCTGTTTCCGGCCAGATTTTCATACAAGCTTTGTACATCGCTTGTGCACTGAGTGCATCGATTCGGCGGATGGCTCCGAAGGGATTGATGAGCGGAGCGCTGACGGCACCGCATACCAGTGTCACTTCTGCCCCGCGGCGTGCGCATGCATGTGCCAGCGCAATTCCCATTTTGCCCGTAGAGTAATTACTGATAAACCGTACAGGATCAATCTTCTCCTGTGTACCGCCGGCTGTAATCAGCACGCGTCGGCCGGTCATCGTCTGCTCAGATAGAACATACTCCAGCGCTTCCTGCAGTGTCTCTATCTCCGGCATGCGTCCTTTCCCACAAGTACCGCAAGCCAATACACCTTCCGCCGGTTCGATAATTTTGACCTTTTCCCACGTGCGAAGAGTATCAACGGCATGCTGAACGGCGGGATTCTCCCACATTTTGTCGTTCATTGCCGGTGCTACGATGATCGGTTTGCGCGCAGCACAAGAGCAGATCGTGGTGGTCAGCGCATCATCCGCGATGCCCGCTGCCATTTTGCAAACTACATTGGCGGTAGCGGGGGAAACGATCATTGCATCGCACCAGTCGGGTAGGGAGATGTGTTCGGTCGAGTGCTCGTTGATGGCGGCAAACACATCCGAATACACCCTGCTTCCCGAAACGGTTTGCAGGGTGAGTTCGGTTACGAATTCCAGTGCGTGCTTTGTTGTGGCTACCCTCACTTCCGCGCCCGCCTTGACCAGCGAACGAATCAGTTCAGGTATTTTGTACGCAGCTATGCCGCCACTGATTCCGACTAAAATGTGTTTACCGCGTAAACCCATTATTTCAAGGCCTCGTCGCGGTTACCGGAGCGGTAAACGAGTTCGCCGTCAATGAACTCTTGGGTAGCCATCAGAGTCGGTTTGGGCAGACGCTCGTATTGACGACTGATCTCGATTTGCTCTTTGTTCTCAAACGTCTCCTCGAGGTTGTCTTGAGGAATAGAGAAATCTTGCAGTTTGGCGTCCAATTCACGTTTGATACCCGTGCTGATTTGGTTGGCACGCTTGGCAATGATAGCCACGGTCTCGTACACGTTTCCCACCGGTTCGGTCAACTGGTTGATATCACGTGTTACCGTGTTCTTTGGTGCTTTTGAATTTTTGTAATCCATATTATTTATTCTTTAGTTGTCTTTTTAATTATCTGCAACATACGTTCTGCTTCTTTGCGATGTTTGGAGTCCGGATACTCGGTGATGAAATTGTAGTATTCGTCTTGTGCATCGCGTGCGCGCTCCATTTTTCGTTCCTCAAACGAATTGACCATCTGCTGGTATTTGGATTGGAAAATGAGCCAGCTGAACTCTTCCTGATACGCATTGCTGGGGTAGTTCTTGAGCGCGTTCTTGCACACTATCTCGCAACTGAGATAGTTATTGCCCAGATAGGAACCCAGATTGTAGTACAAGCGTGCGCTGTAGAGTTCTTTTTGTGCCAGTTTGTCGTACAGTTCAGCCATCTCTTGGTAGGCTTGCTCGGCGTACGGACTCTCGGGAAACATCTCCACAAACAGAGTGAACGCTTCTATGGCACGCATCGTGATCTCCTGATCCAGACGCGCATCCGGCGACTCCAAATACTGGCAGTGACCTACTTGGAAATAGGCTTCGGTTGCATATTTGCCTTTGGGGTAATTGCGCACATAGGCTTGGTAATAATCGGTCGCGGATTCATACGCTTTCTGACCCATATAACTGCGTGCCAGATATGCCAGAATATCCTCTGAACGCTCTGTGCCTTTGTAGTACGAAGCAACATCGTCCAGCAGCGTCTGCGATTTGACATATTGCTTGTCGTTGAAATACTGCAGTGCCGCCTGGTATTTCTCTTCAGGGTCACGCGATTTCAACAAACGCTGGTACTCTCCGCAACTGCTGAAAAGTACCATTATCAGGAATATGTATAAGCCTTTTTTACGCATTTTACCAAATTAGCCGACAAAGGTACTGCTTTTTTTTGAATTATGCAAGAGAAATCGATTTTATTTAATCATTTTCTCCCAATTTGGCGAACTAATGACCGTCAAACTGTCTTTTTCTGCCACAATGAGGTAGCAAGCCGCGTCGTCAGCACGTGCTATCATCTCCAGCGCCTCTTCTGCCCCTAACACCATGCATGCGGTAGCCATAGCATCGGCACGCATACATGTGCTGCTCACAACGGTAGCGCTTAGCACCGAGTGCTGAACAGGCCAGCCGGTGCGCGGGTCGATGGTATGACTGCGGCGCTCTGTGCCGTCGTAGTAGAAATTGCGGTAATTGCCGCTGGTTGCCATGCAGATGTCGCTGACTTCCAGTATTTCCTGCAACTCCTCTTGCGCACCTTCGTTGTTCAGATTCGGTTTGGTGATGCCGATGTGCCACGGTTCGCCTTTGTTGTTGTGACCTTTGGCTACTATTTCGCCGCCAATCTCCACCAGATAGTTCTCGCATCCGTTGGCACGCAGTACTTCGGCTATCATGTCACACGCTTGACCTTTGGCTACGGCTCCGCCGTCTATCTGCACCCGCGGATCCGTTTTGATGACACGGTGTTCCACCAGTTGCACTTTGTCAAAGCCGACAAATGCCAGGATGCTGTCTATGGTCTGTGGACTGATGGCTGAATCCTGATCGCTTTTTCGACCGAAGCCGAAAGCGTTCACCAGCGGAGCGACCGTAATATCAAAGGCACCGTTGGAAAGGGAGTACACGCGTTCCGCTTCTGCCCACATCGTTTCGAAGGCGGCATCCGTTGTCGTGTCGCGGTTGGCGTTGACGGCGGACAGCACAGAGTGGGGATTGAACAGACTCAGACTGTTGTCAAACGCGGTAAGCGCTGCGCGGATACTGTCTTCCAAGTCGCACGTTGCTTCATAGCGAATGTTGTAGTACGTGCCGAATACCGGACCTTCGTTGTGATAAAAGTCCGGCTTGGGATCGTTATCCCAACCCCATATCAGCAGCGCTGCTATGCCGATGCCTAACAGCGCGCCGATGAGATGTTGTTTACTCGGTCGTTCCATACCATTCGCCGTTAGCTTTTAGCCATTAATAGAACCAGATACCTGCACCGATGCAACCGTTCAGACGCTGGTTGTAATAGCTGTTTTTCACCTCAGGAATGATGTTGGTTTTGTCAATACCTACGGTGTTCAGCATACCCATAGCATATACGTCCAATGCAAAGTGGTCGCCGAGACTCAACTCCCAGTTCAGTTTGAGCGATACGTTGTTCACCGAGAATCCGTGATTCTCATAGTAGGTGTACATACCGGCCCACGGGGTCATACCCACTGTCGGAGTAAGGGTGAAACCGAGCGGCAGGTTCGCATCGAACGAAACCTCCAGATAGCTCGAATAAGCACGTTTGAGACCGGTCAGTTTGTCCGGATCGGATGCGTCCTCATACAACTCCATCCAGTCGTCACCGCCTACCATTGTGCTCCACATCACGCTCAAAGGCAGTTTCTCTACCAGTTCGCCTAATTCGAACTTGGCAAACACTTCGGTTTGGTTGGTAGCATAGCTACCTGCCTTATAATCAGCAACAGACGGCATGGAATAATCGAAATATTTCGTGCCGTCGAAATAGTAGTAGTGGGTAGCACCAACGGTGAGACCGACAATCGAATAGGACAGTGTTACGTCCAACTCCGGATTGATCTCTTTGAAGGTATAATCTTTCGGACTGATGTTTGCCCAGCCTTCCAGTCTCAAACCGCCGTATCCGATCATTACGTCCGGTTGGATTGCCAAACCACCGAGGTTCAAACCACGCCACAGATAAGCGGTGGTGACGTCTGCACCTACAGTCCATTCAAAACCGGGGAACTCGTACGCCCAGGTACCAATTGTAACCATCGTTGCGGCTACCAATGCGAAAATCTTTTTCATTGCCTTAATTGTTTTTGTTTGTTATATTTAAGTTTTCAGTTTATTTCAAGTACACTCCGAACGCTATATTGGCGTTCACGCTCTGATTGAATGGATATTGCGGATTCCATTGTACAGAACTCTTGTCGGCTGCTATCGCGGATGGATTGATGCACAACTGACCTTGCAGCATCAGTCCGCAGCGTTCGCCCACACTCCAGTCTTTGCGCAAACGTACTTCCACGTTGTTCACCACAAAATCGCCTTTGTAGTACGAATAGACGCTGCGCCAGGGCGAGATACCGACTGCACCGTACAGACTCAAACCGTACGGCAGCGCTTGCGTGTAGCTGATCTCCGCGTAACTGGAGTAGGCGCGGATGGTGTCTCCTGCTGCGTTCAGGTAACTGTCTGCCGCGGCGATACGGGTTGCCCAAGCGAAGCTGAGCGGGATCTTGCTGCTGACGGTGTAACGTACGTCCAGTTCCAGGCGGTTTCCTTTGTCCGGATAATCGGTGAAATCGAAGAACCCGCAGTTGAAATTATGGATATACAACGCATAGATATCCAATCCCCATCGGCTGAAACCAAGGCTCAGATCCACTTCCGGCTCGAAGGTGCGGAATGTCCAGTCTGTCACACCTATGTTCCACCACATGTCGAAATACAAACCTCCGTATCCGACATTGGCGCTGGCTTGCATATTAAACGCACCGCAGTACAATCCGCGCCACATGTAGGCGGTTTGTATCCGAGCCTGTGCACCATAGGTCAGTCCGACCGGCTTGGAGTAGTCATCGAGCCCGGAGCGTCCTCCCGTTGAAGCGGGAGGAGCGGCCTCCGCCGAGGAGGGAATAGTATCTTCCGCGTACGCACGTGCGTTAAATACAAAAGGTAAGGCTCCGACGAAAAACGCCAGAGCTATTGCCCTTGTGATTTGTTTGATGTTGTCTCTTTTAGAGTGCATTCTGAACTTCCCAAGCGCGGCGAAGTGCTACTTCCAGAATACGAGTGTTGCTGAATACGATGATTCCGCCATCAGGTCCCGGCTCGATATGGTAGTCGGCGTTGCCTTCTCCGTTGAAATATGCTCTTACTTCGTCACCGGAGATATTCAACTCAGCTGCAATTGCATCCATGCTACCATGAGGAAGGCTGTCTTTTACCGCGCGAAGGCGATTAAATGTTGTACGCACCATAATTGTTTGTGTTTTTAATATGATTTGTTAATGTTAATTATCTGTTTTTTCAAAATCCGGTGCAAATTTACTACAAATTTTTGAAATGTGCAAGATTTTTGTAAAAAAAATATCGTCTATGCTTGTATAAGCAGTATTTTTTCGCAAAAAGCTTGTAGTTTGCACGAAAGTGCGAGATAATTACATATCTCTTCTGCCATTTGATTCATCGCGACGCACTCGGCGCGACTGACATGTTTCTTGTCGGCATCATACTCCCACGGGCTGAGAATCAGCACGCGCCCGGCAGCTACGCTATCGAACAAGCTGGCAGATGGTTTGTAATAATCGCGGAAACCATTATCGGCTATATAGATGAAAGGCATCTCTTCTTTCAATAAGACCTCCATTACTGCCTGTTCCTGCTTGCTGATGAACGGCGATACCATCACCGTCCCATTTCTTGCTGCCAACACACAGCCGTTCATGTAATCCCGAAGCCGCTTGTTTTCTCCATGCTCCGCTTCTTCTACCATTGTCCATCGGACATGAACCGGCATGTATTTCACCCTCTGTAGTAATTCCGCATTCCCTACACCTGCGTATGTTCTGCCCGCTATCTCAATTCCCTCTTGTACGCGGAAATACTCCGGCATAAGACGCTTGGTTGCGAGACGTTGTGGGTTCATCTGAACATAGCGTATCATCGTCTGCAACTGCCCTCGCCGCGATAGCGGGCGTGTGAAGGGCATCTCCGTGAAGATGGGGTCTGCTGATGAGCGTTCATTGTCCCGCATATTATGCGGACTAACAGACGCTGTGTACTCTCGGCCATGTTTTTTCGCCCCTTGCCATAAACCGCGTACGACCATCTTTATGCTAACATCCATTGCGCGTGTTACATATAGGATAACATGTAGATGATCTGGCATCATCCTTTGTTGGATTATTTTGACCTCTGGATGTAAGCGGGGTATATCCTCAACGCAATCTCTAATTCTGTTTCCCAATTCCGTCCTCTCCACATGCGCTTGCGCAGGGTCGTTATTGGGAATGATGAGTTTGCCTAATAACGGCTCACGACTTGGCACAGTCAAGGTCACATGGTAGATTCCGACACCTTTCCATGCTGTTCCTTGTTCCTGCCAATGCCATTGTTTACTCTCGTCTTTCATCTTTTTCTTTCTTGCCTTCCAACCATCGTCCCATTCCGGATATCATCCGGCTTTTCAGCGTCCATTTCCCCCGAATACCATTCGGGCCCTTTCAGCGTCCATTGCCTCCTTTTCAGCGTCTATCGCCTCCTTTACAGCGTCTGTTGCGTCCTTTTCAGCGTCCATTGCGTCCAAATAAAATTTGGACAATAATAGAGGATTGTGCCCTTGCCCGCTCATTTATCACCCTTCTTTTTTTTCTCTTCGTCTGCAAACCGCAATGCAAGCGGAGTTGTTCTAACCCCTTACTCCAGGAACTTATACACAAGGTCGTTTAATATAACGGTACTATCTTTGGGATTGTAGCTACCGGTATAGACCACTTTCCCTCTCACCGATTCTAAAGTCGATGAATTATCATTTTTCACCGTAATATTATTCCCATTCACACTCCACAGCATATCTCTATATGTGCTCGTTGTATCGCCCTGATAGATATTGTGGGTATAGTAATATATGGTAAAATTACCTTTAGAATGGAATGTGGCATGAGCACCTTCATAGCCATATTCTGTATCCATAAACCACGCATACGTATGCCCTGCTATTGGGTGATCAATGTCTGCTTTTTCTTTGCACCCTGTAAACGAAAAGGTTGCAAGGATGATAAATAACAGGTAATAAATCTTTTTCATTTCGTTAACTTTTGGTACATTTTGAATAGTTCGGCAACGCATTCGGATTCGGACATCTTGGTAGAGAAACCATAGGCAGCCATAACAGCGCGGTCGTTCTCTTGGTGGGCTTTGCGGAGTTCGGGCGGCATGGTCACTTCATCGTAAAGGTCAGCCAAAGAGCAATCCGGATATTTGGCGCGTGCATCGAGGATGGCTTGCGCGGTTTGCTCAATGCGGGCTTTCTGCTCCTCGGTCGGCGTCGGCCACGGGAAGTTGTTATAGACGATGTCTTTGGAATAACGATAGTCGGATTTGAGCCGCCCAC
>JAFPGA010000050.1 GCA_017423085.1 Paludibacteraceae bacterium
GAAGGAAGCACAATTTCTTCTATTTTAGCGCAACCGGAGAAAGCGCTATTTCCTATTTTTCGTGTCCCTTCGGGCAAAAGAATACGGGTGATAGCTTTCTGATTAACCATGAAATAGTCAGGAATTTCTTCTACATCCGGACCGAAAATAATTTCCTTGTAGCTGGTGGACGTATTATAGAGAATATGTCCGTATCCGGTGGTAGATTGCGTATCCAGTTTGCGGACATTCCATACAATGGCTTTGAGTTGACTCATCGAAGCCCATGAAAGCTGTTCGTTGGAACGTAGCGTAGCAGGGAAGAACAGCGTGTCATTAAAGGTGAGATAGTAAGAGCCACCATTATCGTTCATACCATCAAAGGCAAGACGCCCTAAATATTCCAAGCAGTCCGACCAGCGCAGGTATTTCAAGTTTTTACAACTAAAAAAAGCCTGCTTGCCGATGTACTTTACGCCCATGCCGCAATGAATACTGTCCATTGCTTTGCACCCGCTGAAAGCAACGCTACCGATGGTATCCACAGAGTTGGGAAGGAACATATGTTTCAAGGCCGAACAACCGTAGAAAGCAGCATCTCCAATCACACGCACGCCATCCGGGATATTACATTCGGTCATCAATGCAAAATTACTGAATGCACTCTCACAGATACTCGTCACTCCTTCGGGCAGAATAACACGCTTTGGGCTGGTTGCCGTGTAGTTGTTGGAATACTGGGCGATTTGTACAACAGGACTATTCCACCATAGGCTGTCCACGGTTTTCTCCAGTTTGCCGTAGCCTTCAATAATCATGTCGCCGGTTCCCGTGTCGTACGTCCACGTCAGATGTTCCCCGCACACGCCGTTATAAACCGTCGCGTACATGCTGCTTGCCATCATCGTCAGGCAAACAAGAATAATTGATACTTTCGTTTTCATGATCGTATATTATTTTAATTGGTTTCCTTGTATCGTGTATTCCGCGTCATTACGACGGATGATGATTTGTCCGTTGCGGAGGAATTTGACAGGAGTATTTATGCCATTTTCCTCGATGAAATCGATACCTTCCGCGTTTCCTCTGGTGAAGAATGTGCCATTCGCAGTATCTATGAGCAGCAGCACATCGTCATAGGCTTCAAGGGTGTACCAATACTGTGTACCGGGCAACAGATTTTCTATTGTGGTACTCAATACCGGTGCGCTCCATAAGGCAGCAGGTGCGCGGCGCGGCGCTTTGGAGAAGTCAATGGAGATCAGCGTACCGTCAGCAGCCAAGTGGAGAGTACATACTTTCTCCGTCTGAGCTTCATCTGCCCAGATAATGAGCGTGTAGGAAGCACCTCCGCTGACAGCCGGCCATGTGAAAGTAGCGGTGTTCTCTTCGGGATTAATTACCAAATTCTCTTCTGTCGGCGTCTTGACGGAATCGACTTCTGCACCTAATTGGGTGTAGTAGTAGCGTGCCATGTATTGCGCATTCACAGGATCCAAAATGCCGTATTTGTTTTCCGACACGTGGTGTGCCGTCAGGATACGCGCTTTCATTGCATTCGGGTTCAGCCAGTCGGTATAGAGGAGTTGGTTCGCTTCCTGAATTCCGAACGATGCAGGTGAGAGAACAGGCTCCGTTTCCAACAAAGCTCCGTACGTCAGATCGTAGGCCTCGTTGCGCAACTCGTACTGCACTATATTGCCGGATTCATCGAGAGAAATAACCGGTAAAGCAGCCGCGCCGCGATAGGAAGAATTAGCAAATTCCCATGCATTGTTTGTATCCGACCAGTTGTAGGTCTCGCGGAAATACCAGTCGGC
>JAFPGA010000051.1 GCA_017423085.1 Paludibacteraceae bacterium
TAGGTATCAATGTTAACGGAGAGACCTTTGTGGAAGGCTACCGTAGCGATTCCAAATTCTGTATAGCAGATTCCGTTAGGTTTGATGCCGGTATCGGTACTGACGAGGTTACCCGCGTGGACTGGAACTTTGGTGACGGCACAACGCTCAGTTATGGAGAGCCGCAAGTGGAGCACAAATACCTCAGCCCGGGATGGTATGACGTAACAGCTGTTTTATACGGAACCCAGGCTTGCTCGGACAAAGGAGAGCAACATTTAGGTGACGTACACTTCTCTTTCCGCGTTCTTAAACAAGACACGTTGATAGGAGGAGCCGAATACCACTGTTTGCCTATTGATACGCTGTTAGATGACCCCGAGAGACGCGCATACCTATTGGAACATGGTGAGACCAAGATCATCACTCCGAAATTATGCTATGAACCGGTTTATATCAACTATGTGCGTTACGGCGAACATGCAGATACCACGATTACAGTTGAAGATTACGACAGTGTTACGGTGAACGGCGTGACCTATTACCAGACACCGACACAGCCGGTCATTTACTCTGTACCGAACCCGAAATACCCGAATTGTAATCTGGAAATCACATGCAATGTTCATGTTATCAAGTGTTTGAAAATGGCATTTGCTAACGACCCTGCAGAACAACATATCTGCCCGGGCGAGGCATTGCCGATTTCATACTCTAAGTATGACGGTGATATTGACGGTGCTGCACGGCTCTATATTCCGGGTTTGTTGGACGAGTTGGTGAATATAGACAACAATAATGTGCAGAATACAACCATCTTGTTGCCGACCTTCACATTGCAGAAACCGGGTATTTATCAAGCAAAACTCATTGTGCCGGATCAGTACTGCGACACACTCGAAATCCCGATCGATTTCACGGTGTACTACCCCAGCGACATCTTCAAACGCAAATTCTACAATGTCTTGGCGATGTACAACAAGGAATATAACGGTGGATACGAATTTAAGTATTATGAGTGGCATCTCATCCGCAATGGACAAGACTCCATTATCGGTGAGGGCAAAGACTTGTCCGTTTATCATCAAGACATACCGTTCGAGCAGAACGACATCGTGTACGTTGTGCTGACAGACAAGAACGATTTCACCCTTCGCTCCTGCGAACAGGAATGGACATATGTGTCTGATGAATTTGGAGAGAGCACCTACAACGCTCCCGCGCAGAAAGTACTCCGCAACCAGCGCATGTACGTGCGTATCGGAGACAGGGTTTATGACATGTACGGACAACGGGTAGAATGACCAATCACCAATCACCCATAACAAGCCTATTGCGAAACAATAGTGTCTTTATCGGACTAAGCCTGGTACTGCTTGCAGTATTGGGCTTAGCCCTTTTGTATATTCCCAAAGCGGATCTGCATCTGCTGCTTTGTGATCGTCACACGCCCGCGCGCGATATATTCTATAGGTATTACACGCACGTTGCGGAGTGGTTTCCATATGTTGTTTGCGTGGCATTGCTCCTGTTTGGACGCATCGGAGACGGTGCTTTTGCCAGTGCTGCTATGCTACTCTCCGCCCTCAGCACACAAATCTTCAAACATATTGTCAACGCACCGCGCCCGCTCTCCTGGTTCGACATGAACCTATCAGATGTGCAGCTGCCGCTCGTGGAAGGTGTTCAAATGAACTACTGGTTCTCCTTTCCTTCAGGACATACCACGTCCTTCTTCGCATTGGCATTTGTAGTCTGTATTCTATTAACTAGGATTTCTAGGAATTCTAGGTACCATAGGACGACTAGTGTTCTAGCTCAGTTGCTGCTTTTCATAGCAGCCGCACTCGGTGGTTACAGCCGCATCTACCTCAGCCAACATTTCGCCATGGACATCTTCGGTGGCACCGTTGTCGGCATCGGTATTACGCTGCTTTGTTATGTTGTATTTTACCGTTATAAAGACCAAAAATGGTTCAATTATCGCCTTTTTCAAAAAAAATGAGGGGTAATGTGCATTTTTTTGCTAAAAAATTTGGTCATATAAAAAAAAAGCAGTATCTTTGCACCCGCTTTTGAAAAAGAGAGCAATATTGAGGGCGTTTAGCTCAGCTGGTTTAGAGCATCTGCCTTACAAGCAGAGGGTCTGCGGTTCGAATCCGTAAACGCCCACACGAATAAGGACACCGCACGGTGTCCTTATTTCATTAAAAGACAAATTGTAAATTGAATATATGATCACATTTATTGTCGCTTTAATCGTATTGGTGGTAGGTTTCTTCACCTACGGTGTATTCGTTGAGAAAGTATTCGGTATTGAGCCCGAGAACCCTACTCCTGCGTTGACCAAAA
>JAFPGA010000052.1 GCA_017423085.1 Paludibacteraceae bacterium
CAATCCGAACTTTTAAGTGACGACAAAAAATATTAATAAAAAATACAAAAAATGGCAAGTTTACAAAAAATTAGAAATCATGGCGCCCTGTTGATTGTTATTGTGGGCGTAGCCATGCTGGCATTTATCCTCGGTGACTTCTTGAGAGACGGAGGTACATTCTTCCACCGTAACCGCGAGAACGTAGGTATTATAGCAGGTCACGAGGTACACTACACAGAGTACGAAGCTGCGAAAGAGCAATTATTGGAAGTGTACAAGATTGAGTCCGGTCGCAACGATTTTGACGAGGACATTCATGCTCAGATTCGCAATCAGGTATGGAACATGTTCGTTATGGACTACACCATGCGTGAGCAAGCCGACAAAATCGGTATGGACATCACTCCTGACGAGTTGACCGATTTGTGTATCGGCAACAATATCCACCAAATCATCAGCAGCCGTCGTGCGTTCTTCGACGAGACAGGTCATTTCAACCCTGAAATCGTAAAGAACTTGGTTAACACGTTGAACGAAGGTAGCGATGATCCGGAGCAAAACGCTTATCTCCAGCGCATCGGTTCCTACTGGTTGTACTGGGAGAAAGCCGTTCGTCTCACCTACATGCAAGAGAAATACACCGATTTGCTGCAACACCTGCTCAAAGCGAACTCGCTGGACGCTGAATTCGCATTCAACGGTCACCAGAACGGTTTGGCTGCCGAATATGTGATGCAACCGTATTTCATGATTGCAGACAGCCTGGTTAGCGTGAGTGAGAACGATATCAAGAAATTGTACAAAGAGCATAAGTCTCAGTACAAGCAGACCCCGAACCGCGCTATCAAATACGTTGTATTTGACATTGCACCGTCAGAGGCTGATTTTGCTGAAGCACACGACATGTTAGCCCGCTTGGAGAACGAGTTCCGCACTTCGGAGGACGTGGCTACGCTGGTAAACATGCATTCGGATATATTGTATGACGGTCGCGACTTCTCGGAAGAGACCGTTCCGGCAATGTTCAAAGACTTTGCATTCGCAAAGGGTGCCAAAGCAGGTGATTTCACAGAGATTCTTTTTGATGAAGCCAACCAGACTTATGTCATGGCACGCATCGTCAAAGCCGGTTACTCCATGCCGGACTCCGTTGAGTTGAAGGCTATCGTAGAGGACGGTGAAGACCAAGAGTTAGGTTGGTTCCGCGCAAGCGACCTGCCGAAAGATATCGCAGAACCGGCATTCGCCGGCAAGCGCGGTACCCGTTTCACGGTTGAACAAGGTATGGGCGAGCAGACGTTCGAAGTTCTGGAGGTCAGCCCGGCTACACCGAAAGTGAAACTGGCTATCATGGCACGCGAGGTAGCAACATCGAACAACACCAATGCCGCTATCTATTCCAGAGCACAGAAGTTAGTAACCGACAGCAAGAACGCAGAGGAGTTTGAAGTAGCTGCTCAAGAGGCAGGTCTGGCTGTTATTCCGCAGTTCAACATTGAGGCAATGACCGACAAGATCGGTCAACTCAAGGGCAGCCGTTCCATCGTTCGCTGGGCATTTGAGGCTAAAGAAGGTGCTGTCTCGGAGGTATTTGAGTGCGGTAACCAATATGTAGTAGCCGCCTTGACAGAGGTGAACGACGACGAGTATCGTCCGTTGGAGGCTGTTCGTGCTGAGTTGACCTACGAGGCTACCAATAACGCAAAGGCTGCTTATCTGGCAGAAAAACTGAAAGGCATTCAAACACTGCAGGAAGCTGCAGAGATTCTTGGTATGCCGATCCAGACAGTGGACCGCGTTACCTTATCTGACAGCCGCTTCGGCAATGCCGGCATGGAGCCCGCCGTTATCGGTGCAGCCATCGCTATGGGTGAGAACGCTCTGAGCGAACCGATCAAGGGTAACATGGGCGTTTATGTAGTAAAGACCGGTGTTAATGTGAACATGCCGGGTGAATTCAACGCAGAGATTGAAAAAGCACAGTTGGCTACCCGCTTCATGTATCTGCCGTATCAGGCAATGCAGTTGATTCAAGACGAGGCAGACATCACTGACAACCGCGCTAATTTCCAATAATGCATACGCACGCGCGTGAATATAATAAGGAGAGTGCCCGTATCGGGTTACTCTCCTTTATGCTCTTTTATGGCAAATAAAACAAAACATATCACTCCGTGGGCATGGGTACCCACCCTGTATTTAACAGAGGGATTACCTATGTTTATTGTGACCAGCATGAGTATCACGCTGTTCACTCAATTAGGAATGGAAAACGGCAAGATAGCCCTATTCTCTTCACTGATTGCGTACCCGTGGATTATCAAACCGCTTTGGAGCCCGTTTGTGGATTCGTTATTCACCAAACGCTGGTGGGTACTGGCGATGCAGTTCCCTATGGCAGTAACGGTTTTATTGCTGGCATTGTTGGCTCCCAAAGGCTACATCACGATTGCGCTGATTCTTTTCACCATAACGGCTTTCTGCTCCGCCACGCATGATATCGCGGCAGACGGATATTACATGTTAGCCTTAGATGAGAAACAGCAATCACACTTCATCGGAATTAGGTCTGCTTTTTATAAGATAGCCAATGTACTATGCCAGTATGTCATCCTAAAAGTAATTGATTATCTGCAAAGTAACCATGTTGACAATGCCCACTCTTGGACCATGGGTCTTTTGATTTGCAGCGCCATTCTGGCATGCATGGCTGTTGCACATGTGTGGACCATGCCGAAAGTGGAACAGATACCGGAAAAGAAAAAAAGTCTGGCCGAGATCAGCAGGGAAGTCGTGCAACCTTTTGCCGAGTTTTTCAGCAAACCGGGTATCGGATTGGCTATTCTGTTTATGCTCCTGTGCCGTTTGCCGGAATCCTTGTTGCTAAAGTTACGGGATCCGTTCTTTTTAGGTTCTCCCGAAACGGGCGGTATGGGATTGACATTAGGTAACATTGCCGATTTGAATATTGTCGGCTTGGTGCTCATGATCTTAGGCGGTCTGGCAGGAGGATGGTGGGCAGAGAAAGCAGGATTAAAAAAAGTCATTATGCCGATGATTCTCTGCATCGCACTACCCTGCATTGTATATGTCTATTTCGCACAATACCAACCTACTTCCTTCTGGATAATGAGTATCTGCGTCGGTTTTGAACAACTCGGCTACGGACTTGGATACACCGCATGTATGCTATACATGATTCGGGTGGCAGACGGAGCACATAAGACCGCCATCTTCTCTATCTGCACGGCATTTATGTACTTGGGCTATGTCCTTCCCGGCATGATTGCCGGATATATCCAAGAAGCCACAGGTTATCTCTGGTTTTTCTGGATTGTGATGGCGTGTTGCATACCCAGTATCATTATCACAGAGATCGTTCGCAGAAAATTAGATTAACTGATCAACATAAATCACATCATATGAATTATAAACGTATTATTCCGGACGCGATAACCAGTTGCAATCTGCTATGCGGCAGTTTGTCCGTATATATGGCAACTCAATATGAGTTTAAGTGGGCTTTCCTGTTTATTTTGGCAGGTGCTTTCTTCGATTTCTTCGACGGTCTGAGTGCCCGTTTGCTCAAAGCGCCCAGCCCGATTGGTATCCAACTCGACTCCTTGGCAGATGATATCACCTTCGGCTTAGCTCCGTCGATGATGCTGTTCTGCTTCCTCAAACCTGTTATGGGCTGGTATGCCGCGTTAGCGCTGATCATGGCGGCTTTCTCGGCACTGCGCTTGGCGAAATTCAATGTGGATGAACGTCAGCATGAATCGTTTATCGGTCTGGCAACCCCGGCAAACGCTATTTTCTGGGGCGGTATATGCTGTTTCCCGACATCTGTTATTGCACAGGACTGGATAGCATGGGTACTGATCGGCCTTTCGCTGTTCAGTTGCTATCTGCTCAACGCAGAGATTCCGTTCTTCAGTTTCAAGAGTTACAAAAAAGAGAAAATGACCATTCTCCTTTTCCTGATCGGCTGCTTGATTCTCATCGGTTTCTGCGTGTGGAAAGCGTTTGCCACCAAGCATATCGAGTTCGCGCTGTTCAGCGGAACTGCGTGCATTCTGTGGTACGTCATTCTCAATCTTCTGTTGGCTTGTATTAAAAAGAAATAAACTGTCTATACCATGAAAAAGACCCTTCTTCTACTGGCTGCTACCCTGATTTCGTTGGGTATCACCGCCGAGACCTATACCATTGTGTTCAACAGCGGCAATGCCGACTCCAGTTCTCCCACTTCGGATCTGAACAGCATCGTTTATAGCGCAACCGGTAACTGCGTAGCGGAGATCCGCACGGCCAACAAGATATACCGTGCCAAAGAGGGCTACGGTATCAAAGGCGGTACCGGTAGTGCCAAAGGAGAGATCACACTTGGTCTGGATGACACGTATCATATCACGAATATGACCGTTTACGCCGCTGCCTATGTCCCGACTAACGGAGCCGATACGGCAGCCTCCAAGCGTCTCATCGTTTATAATCAAGAGATAGCTTGGGAAGCCGGTCACCGCGCAGAGATTCGTCCGTACAACATTCCGGTAGATGCAGATGTGGATTCTATTTATATCAGCGCCAAAGTGGCTTCCAACAACCGTTGGTATGTGCAGAAGATAGAGTTCGAAGCCGAAGACCCGCACCCCACCCGAGCAGCAGTAGAGTTGCCGTATGCCAAAGTGAACTTCGGAAGCGTACATTGGGAGAGCGCAGACGAACCATTGGAAGATGTGCTCAATATACAGGTCACAGCTCGAAATGTGGTTGGCGATATTCATATCAGCTTAAACAAAGGAACCAACTACACCTTAACCGAGAACACCTTACCATCCTCCGGAGGAGAGTTGGGTATCTATTATAGCCTACTCTATAATGAAGTCACTACGGCTTTCCCTGTAGAGGATGTACTCATTGCCAAAGCGACCGGATTAGACGGTATCGAGCGAACCCGCGAACTACCTATTCTGCTGACCGTCACTCCGCAGAGTTCCGGCGCCAGCGCCTTTGTATTGGACACCACCAGCTTGGTCTTCGGTCCTATGCCCGGCAATTATTACCAATACGCGCAAGGAACTACTGACTCCACGCTTAAGAATCACCTCGGATACATCATCTGCCGCGGTTTACGTTATAAATACGGCAGCGGCAGCAAACACTCCTGGGACGCGTTCTTCTATACCGACCGCGACACGAACACCAATCAGGTCTTGGATATGTACTCCAACAACATCCGCTATTTCGACCCGGAGCACCCGACTGCCAGCGTCACGGGCTTTGACATCGAGCATATGTTACCCAAGAGCTGGTGGGGCGGAGATGTCAATCCTGCCTACTGCGACCTCTACCACTTGGTACCGGGCGACTACTCAGCCAACCGCAGCAAATCCAATCACGCTCCGGGCATCCCGAGTGACAGCACGTTCAACAACGGTTCGTTCGTCACCGGTAGCGGCTCCGTATATGGTCTGACGCGTGTCTTCTGTCCGGCAGATGAATACAAAGGTGATTTTGCCCGTGCTTATTTCTATATTGCCACCTGTTACGGCGATTCGCTCACATGGATCACAACCGGTGAACCGGGAATCGCTATGACGAATGAGGAGTGGCAGGAGTTCCGCCCGTGGCTTCGCGACCTGCTTGTCTCGTGGCATAGGATGGACCCCGTGAGCGAGAAAGAAAAAACACGCGCGATCGAAGTCAACAAGATCCAAGGCAACCGTAACCCGTTTATTGACTACCCCGAATTAGTGGAATATATCTGGGGCGACAAACAAGGTCAAGCGGTGGACTTCCACCTCTTGCAGCAGAGTTACGGCGATGCGTATGACGAAACGCAAAATGTCCCTTTTGTCGATAGCAATCCATCCGCCGCTCACAAGGAAATGCGTGACGGACAGGTCGTTATTGTCCGCAATGCGTCAATTTATACCACTTTAGGCATACAGATACGATAGGTGTGTCAATTTTTACACATTTTTCGCGAAAATGTGCACGCGCGCGTAAAGAAAAATGCGTAACTTTGCACCCGAATTTGAAAAGCATACATTTAACTAATTAACACATATGAAAAAACAAACATTTATTGCATTGCTCTGCTGCCTGATGTGGGTGCCGTTCATGAGGACCCAAGCACAGAGTACGGTAGCCGAAGGTCAATCGACCGAAGGAAAAGATTTCTGGGTAACATTCATGCGTGCCGACCAAAACGACCACAGTGATGCCAGCGACAAAGCTGTCACATTGGCGCTGACCGTTTCGGCAAAAGAAGAGTGCGATGTCACGTTCACCAATCCCAACACCAACGAGACCAAAAACGAGCATCTCGCAGCCGGCGAGATTAAGGAGGTGGCTTTCTACACCGGTGACGCCGGCTCTGAAGCCCGCACACGTACCGATGCACAGAAAGCTATTGTGACGTGCTATACGTACTATCCCGATTCGGTGGACAACTGTGCTATTCACGTAGAGGCAACGAAGGCTATTTCGCTTTTTGCCAGCAATAGACGTTCCAAATCGTTCGATGCAACCAATGTATTGCCGACAGCTTCTCTGTTGGACGAATATCTGATTCAGTCTGTTCCGCCCTCTGACCATGGCGGTTCACCGCAGGGTACACACTTCTGTATCATCGCCATAGAAGACAACACCGTTGTTGATTATTGTCCGACAGTAGAGACCGTATTGATTAGGAACGCGAAAAATGCCTATAATTTCTCAGGTGGTGTTGGTATGACTCCGGAACAAATAGCATTGGCTAACTTCCAGATAGGTGAC
Source organism: Paludibacteraceae bacterium (assembly GCA_017423085.1). Taxonomy (GTDB): domain Bacteria; phylum Bacteroidota; class Bacteroidia; order Bacteroidales; family Paludibacteraceae; genus Colicola. The sequence continues at coordinate 6,766 of JAFPGA010000052.1, forward strand.
ACGCTCCACACGCCGGTTCTGAACAAAGGCCAAGTCTATTATGTATGGACCGGCAATAATAGCGGCGATGATGCCGATTTGAGCGGTACATGGGTGAAGGCACGCGACGGTAAGAAGATTGCCATCTTCCAAGGTGCCCCGCACACCAACCTGCCCGATCAGGTGCGTGACCGCGACCACCTGTTCTCACAAGCCATGCCTGTTCAATACTGGGGTAACACCTTCGTTATCACATCTTCCCTCACGCGCGGACGAGACATCATTCGCGTCATGGCTCGCGAAGATGGTACCGAAGTGTACATCAACGGGGAGCTGAAACATACCTTCAATTTCGCCAGCAACCCGAAACGTACGTTTGAGTTCCAGATTGGAGAGACGGATGTATACTGCTCGGATAAAAACCACAAAGGCAACCTGTCTGCTCCGTTGGTAGCCGACAGCAGTTGCTATATCACCACTTCTTGTCCGGCAGCTACCCACCTGTTCATGGTTAGTAACACCTACGACAACAAAATCAACGGTGTAGAATCGACCGGTAAAGGAGACCCAGCTATGGTATGGGTCAACCCGATTGAGCAACGCATCAACGATATCACATTTGCCACCTACGGTTCATCCAACACCCACTACTTCAACGTAGTCACTGACCAAGCCGGCGTGGCTTCCATGAAGTTGGACGGCGTGGATATATCCGCCGACTTCCACCCTGTAAGCGGCAGTAACAACGCGTGGTACTTTGCGCGCAAGAACATCAGTTATGCCACCCACCGTCTAACCGGAAACACCGGCTTCATAGCACACGTGTACGGATACGGCGACAAAGAATCCTATGGTTACTCTGCCGGAGGTGCGACCAAGCCGCTGACGCAGTATATCACCATCAACGGACAGATTTTCTCTCCGGACACAGAGAACACTCTCTGCGGTGAGGATACCATTAAGTTTGCTTGCCACCCGGACTACGAGTACAACAAGATTGAGTGGTTCTTCGGCGACGGACAGAGCGATTTGACCAACAAAGACTCCGTGCCGCACTACTATGAGAATTCCGGTACGTATCAGGCATATGTGCTCATATACCGCGAGAGCAGCAACCTCTGCGCAGGACAAAACGCAGTGGATAGTATTCCTATTACCGTCACCATCGGACGCTATCAGTTCTCGATTGACCACATCGATATCCCGTGTCCGGAAGACGGCAAAGAGTATATCGGTAAGGTATATTACAGCAACGAGGGCCATGTCAACCTGAAGGGCGACAATGTAACCATCGAGTTCGATGATGCTGCTAAAGCAGCAGGATTCAAAGACGAGGATCTCGTCATCCTGGATGACTACTTCCAGATCAAGATCCCGACAGGCGACAGCGGAGCTAAACCGGAGACCCTGTATGGTATTCACCTCGTTATCTCCTCGGATTGTGGCGGTGCAGACACCACGATGCATTTCATGATTAATTATGACAATGATATCATCACCCAGCGTTATGACAATGTGCTCGGTCTGCTGACCGCACCGTTCGTCGGTAAGACGCTGAGTGACTTCCAGTGGTACCGCACATCGGATAGTACGGCACTAGAAGGACAGGTTTCCGCGAACCTTAATTTCTATGAGATTCCTTACGGTGGCGATATCAACGAAACCTATTATGTTTGCTTCACCATCAATAAGGGACAGAGCGATGAAGCAACAGCATGCGCATGTGCCAAGGCTTTCAACACGAATGCTGATGCTCATAATTTCGGCAACGACTCCACCAACCTCATCATCACCGCCACCTATACAGCCCTTGTCGGCAACGTGGTGTTTGTCAATGCGGACTGGAAAGGTCAAACCGATATCGAGTGCTACGCACAGTGGATCAATGCCGGCGGACAAGTATATCAGGATTTGAAATTTGATATACCGGACGGCGGATGTACCATTCCGACTCCGAGCGTTTCGGAGCCCACCCTATACCTGCTGCGCGTCGTAACAGGCAAAGGCAGCCGTAGCTTCAAATTCATCATTCAATAACCGATAACATAGGAGAACACAGATATGAGAAATATATTTCGTAACATACTGATTGCAAGTGTTGTTCTTAGTCTGAACGCTGCACCGCTGGCTGTATATGCTATGCCGGAACCCGCTCCGGCAACCCAGACGGAAAAGGAGAAAGCCAAAGCTGCTGCCGCCAAGAAGAAAGAGGCGGAACGCAAAAAGAAAGAGGCAGAAAAGGCAAAAGCTGCTGCCGCTAAAAAGAAAGCGGATGCAGAGAAGAAACGTGAGGCAGAGAAAGCCAAAGCTGCTGCAGCACGTGCTAATGCCAAGAAACAGGCAGAGCGTGAGAAAGCCGCTGCTGAGCGTGCCAAGGCTGCTGCAGAACGCGAGGCAGAGAAAGCCAAAAGAGAAGCGGAAGCCCTTGCAAGAGAAGAACAGGCTATTCGCGACTACGAGAAATATCAAGAGCGTCTGGAGAACCCGCCAATGGAACCCATTTCCTATATCAATCTGGGCTTCCGTGCAGGTTATGCCGCTATGATGGACCAAATCAACAACACGTACATGGGTGCCGGAACGCTGAATCAGAGCAACGCTCTGCAGCAACTCATCGGTGGCGCGGGCGCAGGTCTGGACCTGACCTATAACCTCGAGTACGGACATTTCCTGTTCGAGACCGGTCTGGATTTCCGTTTCCTGAACTCCACTTCTGCATATGGTTTCACTGCCATTCGTAACGATCTGACCTATCCGGGTACTACGTATTACTACCTGTTTGATAACACGCGTGAGATGCGCAACATGGCGCAAGTGGGACTTCCCTTGATGTTCGGTGCGCAGTTCAACCGCTTCTACTTCCTGGTAGGTGCCAAAGTACACTACTCGTTCTTAGGCATGTATTCGCAAAAAGGTCAATATGACATCACCGTCAGCGACCCGGCACTGTTGGAGCCCTACGGAATGGGTATCTATGACCTCAACGGCAAAACGAAATCTCCTATTGTGTTCCGTCAGCCGGAAGTGAGTGTTGCAGCCGAAGTTGGTATCGACTTGGACGAGTGGTTGCAGAAACAAGCAGACCCGAAAAAGAAAGTGAAAGTAAAACCGGGTGAGCGTCTGCCGTTCGGCCGTGAGCACGTACACTACCGTCTCAGTCTCTTTGCCGAGTACGGCGTGCTGAATACCAACGCCACCCCCATGGCTAATCCGGTAGAGTTTGCTCCGAACCAAATCGAAGTGCAGAACGGTAACACCTTCCTTGCCATGAACGGCGACACCAAACTGAATAACCTCTTCGTAGGAGCCAAGTTCACCATCCAGTTTGAGATTCCGGGAAAAACGCTTCGACCGGTTACTGCTCCTCCCTGCTATGTCATCTATAGTGTAGTGAACGAGCGTACGAATGAGCCGATAGAGGCCGTTCTGACCACGCAAGAGAAAGAATCCGGAAAGCTCATTGTCAACAACAAGCTTGTTCCGGTGAAGGGTCTCAAGCAGAAACATGCTCTGGGAGCTTACTTAACCGAAGCGAAAGCGGACGGTTTCTATCCTTCCTCACAAGAATTCAGTGTTGAGGAGATTGGCTCCAAGTCGTATATCACGATTGCTTTGACTCCGCGTCCTGTCTTCCGCGTACGTGTGACGAACAAAGAGACCGGAGCTGTGGTTCCTGCTACCGTGCAGATCATTGCTCAAGGCGCACAAGAGCCGGCCTACAGCTTGGCGACTGACTCGGTTAACGGCGCAGCCGGACAGATGCTGGCAGATGGTCAATACTCGCTGCATATTGCGCAGATGGGTTATGACACGCTGGATATGATTATCCCGAACATCGGCGACTCGCTCAACGTAGAACTGACGCCGATTAAGAAGGGTGAGGTATTCATCGTCAAGAACCTCTTCTTCGCTACCAACAAGACACGTATTCTCTCTATTTCGGAGGAAGCGCTCAACGACCTGTATATGTATCTGGCACGTAACCCGCAGGTACGTATCAAGATCATCGGTCACACCGATAGCGTAGGTAAAGACGAGGCCAACCAGAAACTGTCAGAGGGACGTGCTAACGCTGTGATGAACGACCTCATCGAGCGCGGTATCGCACCGGAGCGTCTGGAGGCGGAAGGTCGCGGCGAGAGCCAACCGATTGACACCAACGACACCGACGAAGGACGTCAGAACAACAGACGTGTGGAGATTGAGATACTTTAGAAAATAATAGATTCGAAGATATGAAAAATCAAATCAAATCATTGCTGCTTGTAGCCTTCATGCTGGGAACCGTTATCCCGGCATGGAGTCAAGCGTCAACGCAAGGAACAGAATTCTGGGTCAGTTCCAGTATCGTTTGTTCTCCGAGCAATGGCAAAGGGATTGACCCCTATCTCGCCGTCTCGGCAGAGAAAGCGTGTACTGTTACCATTACAGACTACCAAGGCAACTCGGTTTTGCAAACCGATGCCGGAGGACAGGTGCTTCAGAATGTGTCTGTTTCTGCAGGTTCGTGGACTGAGTTTGGTACCAAAGTCAACTCTGACCCAAGTAACGGACCGATACAGGTTTATTTAGCCCCTGCCAAATGGTATCCTATCGCCACCAAAGAACCGGCTACAGTTTGTAATTTGGCAGGTCAAAGGAACATGTATGGCCTACATATTACCGCTACGGAGAAAATATCAGTGTATGTTATCTTACGTGGTGAATCCTCGATGGATGCCAGCAATATCTTACCTATTAATGCCTTAGGCGCAGAATATTATGTTCAGGATTTTAAGCCGGAGGCACATAATGACAAGAGTTGGAATACGAACGAAGGGAATATGGTTACTGTTACTACGATTCTCGGAACAGAAGATGGCACCCAAGTGGATATAACTCCGTCCAACAAAACATTCGATAACCATGCTGCCGGTACGACGTACACGATTGATCTGAACAAAGGTCAGACATATTATCTTATCAGCCAGAAAGAACAGCAATTGGCAGGTACACATATCAAAGCTAAAAATGGTCGGAAGATTGCTATCTATACAGGATCGCCGCTTACGCGTCTCCCTAATGGCGTCTCCGCTCGTGATGCATTGTTTGAGCAACCAATGCCGGTTGAATACTGGGGCACACAGTTTATTGTTACACGCTCCTTAGGTAAAAACGGAAACATCATTGGTATTACTGCATCCAACGACGGTACCGAAATCAGATTGGATGGTTACTCTCAGAACATCTTCATTGACAAAGGAGAGACCTATTATATCGTGCTCCAAAATGCCGGTAAGCCACAAGCAAACAAACCGGGTACCAGCAGTGTGGACAATACGTTCACAGGCGATGTGCTATATATTGAAACGAGTTGTCCATGTCAAGTATATAGTTACGATACCGGTAACGCCTATGTGGGAAAAGAGAAAGATGTTTCCGGTACCGTCATTAACGAGCTGGTGGAAGGAGAGAAGGGTGACCCATCGTCGGTATGGGTATCTCCAATTCAGCAAAAAATCAACAAGATCACATTTGGCGCATGTTATACCAACTTAACAGAAGCACATTTCCTGAATGTGATTACGGAGACATCGAACTGCCAGAACACTATTCTATCGATATTAACCTATGATAAGATAGCAAAAAAAGATACTATAATAGATAAATCGAATCTGCTCTCCTGGCAAACCGTTCCCGGAAACACGAAATACTCTTATGCCCGTGTACAAATAGGCAATAAAGCGAGCAAAGATTATCCTGTCTTCCGGCTAGAGAACTCTAAAGGTTTCATTGCTACCGTATATGGTAACGGAAATGATGAATCCTACGCCTACTCTGCCGGTTCGGCTGCTGTGGAGTTAGGTATCAATGTTAACGGAGAGACCTTTGTGGAAGGCTACCGTAGCGATTCCAAATTCTGTATAGCAGATTCCGTTAAGTTTGATGCCGGTATCGGTACTGACGAGGTTACTCGCGTGGACTGGAACTTTGGTGACGGCACAACGCTCAGTTATGGAGAGCCGCAAGTGGAACACAAATACCTCAGCCCGGGATGGTATGACGTAACAGCTGTTTTATACGGAACCCAGGCTTGCTCGGGCAAAGGAGAGCAACATTTAGGTGACGTACACTTCTCTTTCCGCGTTGTTAAACAAGACACGTTGATAGGAGGAGCCGAATACCACTGTTTGCCTATTGATACGCTATTAGATGACCCCGAGAGACGCGCATACCTATTGGAACATGGTGAGACCAAGATCATCACTCCGAAATTATGCTATGAACCGGTTTATATCAACTATGTGCGTTACGGCGAACATGCAGA
>JAFPGA010000053.1 GCA_017423085.1 Paludibacteraceae bacterium
AAATTTGAAATTTGAAATTTGAAATCCTAAATCCTAAATTTGAAATAGCCCGTAGCGCTACATACGCCGTTTGCAGATTATGCTCCTGGTAGTTGCCTTTCAGTTCGCAGTCCGGTGCTTCGCGCAGTCGGCAGCGTCGGAGGTATCCACATTGGTCGGCAAACCAGATTTGGCAGTCGGTCGTTTCCAGTCCTTCACCTATGATGCCGCACTCCTGTGCGCGGTCAAGGAACACATTCATGGTCTGCGGGTGGGTCTCGCCGATGACGCAGGGCACGCCGGGTTTGATGATGCCGGCTTTCTCACGGGCTATCTTGGGCAGCGTGTTGCCTAAGAACTCCGTGTGGTCGAGTCCGATGTTTGTGATGACGGACAGGATAGGGGTGAGCACGTTGGTGCTGTCCAGCCGTCCGCCCAAGCCCACTTCCACGACGGCTATATCGACCTGCTGCTGCACGAAATACGCGAACGCGAGTGCGGTCATGGTCTCGAAAAACGAGGGCTGCAAGGAGTCCAAGAAGTCCTTGTTTTGTTCGATGAATGCGGCAACTTCTGCTTCGGGGATAGGCTGTCCGTTGATACGAATGCGTTCGGTGAGACTGACCAGATGCGGGCTGGTGAACAGTCCCACTTTGAGTCCGGCAGCTTGCAGTGCCGCTGCGATGAGATGGCTGGTCGAACCCTTTCCGTTCGTTCCCGCCACATGGATTGCGCGCAAGTGCTCATGCGGGTTGCCCACGTGCGCCATCAGCCGCAGGGTGTTGTCCAGACCCGGCTTATAGGCTGCCGCACCCACCTGATGAAACGGCGGACGAGACGAATACAAATATTCTATAGCTTCGCTATAATTCAATTGACGAATGTACGATTTACGATGTACGATTTATGTACGATTTAATTAATTTACGATTTACGCGAACCCCTTTAGCCCCTTTCAACTTTGTTGAAAGCCAGCGCTCCTTCTTGCCGTTTCTGGCTGAGCCATTTGTACAGATTCGGTGTGACGCGGATCGCATGGTTACGGCTGGTGAGGGTGATGTGTTGGCGGTTGAGCGGGTTATAGACGCTCACGTGGAGTCGTCCTTTGCCCGGGTTGGCATCAATCCTGTCTGCCAGTTCGTCAATCAGTTCCGGTGTCACAGTGTCCAGCGACAGGCGTATGTTCAGTCCTTCGGTGCGTTTGTCTTGCACTTCGCTGAGCATATCGACGCTCTGAACTACAAACTCAAAGTCCGCTTCTTCGTCCGGGGCTTCTTTGAACCACTTCATGCCCGCACCTTTCTGTTGCACCACGCCGGTGACGAGCACGTAGGTGTCTTTGAGCATCATGTGTCCGAACTGGCGGTAGGCATTACCGAACAGCACAATCTGGTAACTGCCGGTGTAGTCCTCGATGGTATAACGTCCGTAGGGGTTGTTGCTCTTGGAGGTCAGTTGTTCCGCCGAAGTGATGAGTCCGCCGATGAGTCCGGCTTGGTTCTTGTGGGCAGCCAGGAACTCGGACGGCAGCACGGGTCTCTCTTCGGGCTGTTCGTCAAGGGCGGCACGGATACGTTTCTCGGCTTCCACGCGTGCATCGGCTCTGCGCCAGGTGTCGAACTGGGTCAGTTCGCGTGTCGTGAGGTTGCACAGTTCGCGTACCTCGTACTCATATTCGTCCAACGGGTGTGCGGACAGATAGATGCCGATGAGTTCTTTCTCTTTGTTAAGCCGCTCAATGGTGTCCCAGCGCGGTACTTGCGGCAGGGCAGGGTGCCGAATCTCAATCGCATCCGACAGGTCGCCGAACAGCGAATTGGAGTTGTTGATCTTGTCCGCTTGCCATTTGTTGCCGTAACTCATGAGCATGTCCAGACCGGACTCTCCGTCTTCGTCCACGCCGAAGAACTGCTCGCGGTAGATGTCGTCGAAGCACTCGAATGCACCCGCTTGTGCCAGGTTCTCAATGGTCTTACGGTTGCAGGACTGCAGGTTGACGCGCTCCAGGAAATCGAAGATACCTTTGTACTTACCGTGTTTCTCACGCTCTTTGATGATGGCTTCCGCAGCGCCTTCACCGACACCCTTGATACCGCCCAGACCGAAGCGGATAGCGCCTTGGCTGTTGACGGTGAACGACAGTTCGGATTCGTTCACGTCCGGCTCTAATACGCTCAGTCCCAAGGCTTTGCACTCGTCCATCAGTTTGGTCACCTCTTTGATATCGTCCTTGTGGACGGTGAGGTTAGCCGCCATGAACTCTGCCGGATAGTGCGCTTTGAGATAGCCTGTCTGGTACGCCACCCAGGAGTAACAAGCCGCGTGCGATTTGTTGAACGCGTAGGACGCAAACTTCTCCCAGTCTTTCCAGATCTTATCGAGTATCTCGGGGTTGTGGCCGTTGGCTTTGCCGCCTTCCATGAACTTGTCTTTGAGCGACGCGAGCACCGCCATCTGCTTCTTTCCCATGGCTTTACGCAGTTTGTCACTCTCGCCGCGGGTGAAGTTAGCCAACAGACGACTGAGCAACATGACCTGCTCTTGATAGACCGTGACACCATAGGTGTCCTTGAGGTATTTCTCCATGACGGGGATGTCGTAGGTCACGGCTTCCGTACCCTGTTTGCGCTTGATGAACTGCGGGATATAATCCATTGGTCCCGGGCGGTAGAGGGCGTTCATGGCGATGAGGTCACCAATGACGGTCGGTTTGAGTTCGCGCAGGTACTTCTGCATGCCCGCGGACTCGAACTGGAACACCGCCACTGTGCGTCCTTCCTGGAACAGCTTGTAGGTCAGTTCGTCGTCAATAGGAATATGGTCGATGTCGATGTCTATGCCGCGTGCTTTCTTGATGTTACGCAGACACTCTTTGATGATGGTCAGGGTGATGAGTCCCAGGAAGTCCATCTTGATCAGTCCCACGCTCTCCACCACGTGTCCGTCGTACTCGGTGACGAGCACGCGTTTCTTGCTGGCTTTGTCCTCTACGGAACTGAGGGGGGCGAAGTTCGTCAGGTCGTCCGCGCCGATGATCACACCGCACGCATGGACGCCCACTTGACGGATCGTACCTTCGAGCCGTGCCGCGTATTCGAGCATCGAGCGGGTGTTGGGGTCGCCCTGTTCGTACTCGCGTTTCAACTCCTCGATGTACTTATAGCAGTTACGCAGGTTGACCTTGGGTTTCTTGGCTCCCGGTGGCAGTCCTTTGAGCACATTGTCCGGAAAATCACGATCGGGAATGAGCTCCTTGAGTTCGTTGACGCGGGGTAGGGGCACTTGCTGCACGCGTCCTACATCCGCCAAGGCAGACTTGGTTGCCATCTTACCGTAGGTAACGATGTGCGCTACGTGTGTCTCGCCGTACTTACGGCTCACGTAGTCGAGCACCAAGCCGCGTCCGCAGTCCTCGAAGTCGGTATCGATATCGGGTAGGGAGATACGGTCGGGGTTGAGGAAACGCTCAAACAGCAAGTCGTAGGTCAAGGGGTCCAAATCCGTTATCTTGAGGCAGTAAGCGACCACCGAACCGGCAGCCGAACCACGTCCGGGTCCGACGGACACGTCCAGTTCCTCGCGCGCGGCACGAATGAAATCCATCACAATGAGGAAATAGCCCGGGAAACCCATGGAGATGATGGTGTTGAGCTCGAACTCGATACGTTCTTTCAGTTCCTCGTCGTTCGCGAGACGCTCTTCGCCGTAGCGCTCTTTGGCACCTTCCATGGTCAGGTGACGCAGGTACGCGCTCTCGAACGCCAGACGGTCAGGATAGTCTTCCTCTTTGCCGAAGCTCTCGGGGATGTCGAACTTAGGCATGATAGGACCGTGGTCGATGTCATATATCTCGATTTTATCGACTATTTCTTGGGTGTTCGCCAGTGCTTCGGGGATGTCTGCAAAGATCTGAGCCATTTCATCGGGAGTTTTGAGCCACTCCTGCTTGGTGTAGTGCATGCGGTTGACATCGTTGACGAAATGGTTCGTGCTCAAGCAGATGAGACGGTCGTGTGCCTCGGCGTCCTCTTCGTTGACGAAATGGCTGTCGTTGGTGGCGATGATCTTGACGCCGTACTTACGAGCCAGGGCAATGAGGACAGGATTCACCTGTTTCTGCCGCTCATAGACCTCTACGTCCGCGCCGGCTTTCTGCGTCTCGTGCCGCTGCAGCTCGATGTAATAGTCCTCGCCGAACAGGTTCTTGAACCATTTCACCGTCTCTTCCGCCTCGGCAAACACGCCCTTGGCGATGAGGTCGTCGACACTGGCAGCTGACGGCTGATTGCTGACGGCTGACAGCCCGTCCAATATCTTCTGCGGCAACTCGCCACCGAGACAGGCTGAGCAGCAGATGATACCTTCGTGCCAGCGCTCCAACAGTTCCTTGTCGATACGCGGCGTGTGGTAGAACGACTCGGTCATGTATCCGGTCGAAACCAGACGACAGAGGTTGTGATAACCCTCCATGTTCTTTGCCAGCAGGATCAAGTGCCAGCCGGAACGGTCAATCACGTACGTGCGTCCCTCACCGTTCACGGCTTTGTCGTCGCGCTGGGATTTACGTCCGCGGCGTGCGCAGTAGGACTCGGTACCTACAATCGGTTTGAACGGCACAAACTCCGTCCCGTTCGCCTCGGCATCCGCTTTGCGGGCTTTGTTGATACCTTTGCAGTAGTCGAGCAGGTCTTTGATACCGTACATGTTACCATGATCGGTCAGCGCAACGGCGTTCATTCCCGTCGCGATACATTTATCCACTATCTCTTCCACTTTCGACAAACCGTCCAGCAGCGAGTAGTGCGAGTGCACATGTAAATGTGTAAAATCCATATTAACCCAAATTAGGCTGCAAAGGTAATAAAAAAAATGCATATACGCAAGGTTTTAATAATTTTTTCTTGCAAATCTGAAAAAAATGTTGTACCTTTGCACTCGTTTTGAAAAATATATATAGTATGCGAACGATGTATTCTTTTGTATTGGCAGCTTGTTTGATAATGGGCAGCGTTGCGCCGGTAGTAGCGCGGGAAGCGGAGGAGGAAGAGCCGGTGGTCATCACGGCACCGGACACGGTGATTGAAAAGACAGCCTATACGCTGTCGGAGCAGGGGATAACGATTGAGGTCAGTTACGGTTCGGCATACCCTGCCGGACATAGTTATAATAATATCGACCGTACTTATTTCGCGTGTCTGGCGAACGGTAATATGACTATCCGTGCTGACCGAGCTATACAAGGTATAGCCATCAACGGATGGGTGAAGAAGAACTTCTCTGCATCGTGTGACTACGGCACCATCGATTATATGTCTGACGAATACGACGATGCGATCGGTGAACCGGTGTTGACCGTTTCGGATATCCAGAATCCGTCGGTGACGATCACTTGCATCAATCAGTTGCGGTGTTTCAGCGTGGAGGTCTATTTCTTCGACAACCCCGGTTCTGTCCACGAAGAAGCGACGGACACGGTGCGTCTGACGATGGTGAGTGCTGCCGCGTTGGACTATTCGGAAGACCCCACTTATTCCACCGAAGGTGCGTACAGTTATTGGCTCGCACTGGCACCGGCTGAGGGTTATCCGCAGATATGGCTGGATATGTATGCTGCCGTCAAAGGAGACTTGAGCGGCGAGTACTCGCTGTACGACTACAACGTCGGTGATTACACCTATATCCAGTTGAGTGCCAACGAGTTGGACTATGAGTACGCGTACGATCAGGCGTTTGTCATCAGTAAGAGCGGTGAGACGTATCATATCGCAGGTTATATCATTGCGGACAACGATGTGCAGTATGAGTTCGTCTATGACGGTCCAATCGCATTGGTTCCGGTAACGGAAGAAGGGGTAGAGGAGGTACGAAGCGACGATGTACTATGCACCAAGAAGCTCATCAACGGTCAACTCATCATTCAACTCGGCGACCATCTCTACACCCCCACCGGCCAACAGTTGAGATAAATAGCGTCGATTTCCGGCGAA
>JAFPGA010000054.1 GCA_017423085.1 Paludibacteraceae bacterium
ATGCCATTTTTATGTCTCCTCTCTCTTAACTTAAACTACCGCGGTGCTTGGAAGGTTCAGCTTATGAACTGAGCCGCCGTAGGTGTACCAGAAGTTGCAGGCTGGTGATTCGCGCTGCTGGCGGATCTGCGCGGTGGCGTCCACAATCTGCAGATAATATCCGCTATTGTACAGTTCGGTGCTAATGTCTACACCGCCGGTTTCCTGCATGAGAGCACTCTTTTGAGTTTCGCTGAGGTTGAGGCCGGTGTCGATTACACCATTCGCAAGAGCGCGGTTCACTACGTCCTGAACCCATGAGCGGATCAGTGTGTATCCAACGTCTGTGTATGGTACGCGTGGGGCCATCTCAAAGCCCGCTAAGATCTGCACCTGGAGCGCGTTGTTCAGCCATGTGCTGTTCAGGTAGGTGTCGATCCACTTGAATTGACCATCCATCTGGCCGTTCTGGAAAAGGACAAAATCATCATTGCGGCTTGCATAATCGCCTACGAAGTTCACGCCGTTTGCGATTAAATTCTTAGACTGGGCCTTATCCTTGATTAGCGCCGGCAGTCCGGCCTGTGCCTTGTATGCCAGGGTTATGGTGCCGTTGTTGCGGTCCCATGCGATGGAAGCGGCGCATCCCATAACGAAGGCGGCGTATACGTAGCTATTCCATACGTGGGTCACACCCTCGGCGTTGAGCTCTCTGATCTGTGCGGTTACAGTGCTGCTGGCGTTAGTTGTAAGCAGGGCGTTTTCGTCGGTCCAATGTACATATAAGAATTGGTTTCCTTCCGCAAACTGTGACTGTACCCAGGCTACCAGTTTCTCGTTTTCGCCGTAGGTCAGCGGTGTGGAGTTGATTGTGGTGAAGGTTACCCAGTTCATGCTGTTAGCCGCTACCGCGTCCAGCACAGCGCTGATGTCAGCCTCGGCGGCCTTGTATGGCTGGTAAAGCACGCGGGTGCTGTCGGAAATTCCGAGTAGGTCTGCCATGGCTCCGGTTATCTCGGTGATCTCGATTCCGGCGTTTAGTGAGGTTCCGGTGGTTGTCAGCATTACGTGGGCGTCCATTCCGTCTCCTACCACCAGGCTAAATTCCAGCGCGGACGGGTAGTCGGAGTCGGTGGCCAACACGGTGTTTAGGTCACTAAGGAGTGCGCTCAGTGAGGCGTATGGCGCGCTGGCCAGGGCTGGTGTGAAGGTGTGTGCGGAGCCGCTTGCGGTCAGCTTGATGGTGATTGCGAGGTTGGCTGGGTCGCCGTTGATTGCGGTCAGCACTGCCTTCTGGTTATCGATGTCTGCGCCGCGGAGCTGTAATCGTTTCTCGGTGCGCATTGCGTTGGTTATGAAAAGGGTTGACGGCTTGGTTAACGAGTTATTGTACCCATTAAAGTACACCTGGGCCGCTTTGAACTCGTTGCTGGTGCGTCCGAAGAAGGCGCCGACGCTCTGTGCGTCCTGGAACTGCAGCAGCTCACCGTCTGCCGGGGCGGCTGCGTTGTCGGTCAGAAAGAGACCATTAAAAACTAGATCCTG
>JAFPGA010000055.1 GCA_017423085.1 Paludibacteraceae bacterium
AAGATATATGTCTCTGCGGGTCAGCGTGGTATGCAACTCCGCCTCGCTCCGCAAGACTTAATAAAATACGTACCATTAGAAGTAAGCGATTTGATATAGTATGAAAAAGTTATTTTTTGCCATCAGCACAATGCTTTTTGCAGCGTGTGCACCGAAGTATCCGACCGTGACGCCGGATGAGTTTGAACAGGCTATCGCCGAACCGGATGTGCAGTTAGTAGATGTGCGCACGCCGGAAGAGTACGAGCAAGGACACATCGTTGGGGCAATGAACATCGACTGGAAAAGCGAGGCTTTTGCCGACGAAGCCGGGCAGATGTTGGATAAGTCCAAGACTGTTGCCGTTTATTGCAGAGTTGGTCATCGCAGCCATGAGGCGGGAGACAAGTTATACAAGATGGGCTATAAGCATATCGTGGAACTGCAAGGCGGTTTGGAAGCATGGAAAGCGGCAGGCAAGACCATTCAGGCGGAGGTCTATGAGTGTGATGAGTTCCGGACACCTAATGGTATGAGTGTGAAACTTCACGCGCTGGTTCATGCCAGTATATGGATTGAAGCCGGTTACAAGCAGATCTTCGTCGATCCCGTTTCGCACCTCGGCAACCGTTCAATCGATTACACCACCATGCCGACGGCGGATTTCATCCTCATCACGCACGAACACCATGACCACTTGGACAAGGAGGCGATTCATAACTTGTCGCACGAGCTCTACACGCAAGTAATTGCAAACCAAGCATCTGCCGACATATTGGGCAAAGGTATCGTGATGGCGAATGGCGACAAGCGCCAATTGACAGACAATATTTCCATAGAGGCCGTTCCGGCGTACAACATGACCGAAGGGCATCTGCAGTTCCATCCGAAAGGACGCGATAATGGTTATATTCTGACGTTGGATGGCTTGCGTATTTACATCGCCGGAGATACGGAGGTTATTCCCGAGATGGCGGATATCAAGGATATTGACATCGCTTTCCTGCCATGTAATCAGCCATACACCATGACGCCGGGGCAACTGATAGAAGCCGCACGTATCATCCAACCGAAAGTGCTATTCCCGTATCACTATAGCCAAACCGACGTGTCCGGCATCGCAGCACAACTACCCGATATAGACGTTCGAATCAGACATTATGAATAAAGATACCATTAGACAAGCATCCGTGGCGGATATTCCACGTATTATTGACCTGCTGCATCAGGTGGATATGGTGCATCATCGTCTGCGACCGGATATATTCAAACCGGACACTACCAAGTATGACGAACAGGAGTTAGCTGTGTTGCTCGAAGACAAGACTAAACCTATCTTTGTGTATGACGACGGTGAAGTGCTTGGCTATACGTTCTGTCAGATAACGGAAGTGAAAGAGGACCGTTTGTTGCAAGACCGCAAGACTTTGTATATTGATGACCTGTGCGTGGACGAAGCGGCGCGCGGTAAGCATATTGGTAGCGCCTTGTTTGAGTTCGTGCGCGACTATGCCAAGTCGATAGGGTGCCATGCTATCACGCTCAATGTGTGGGAAGGGAATGACTCAGCGATTCGCTTCTATCAAAACATGGGTATGCACCCACAGAAAATAGGAATGGAAATCAAATTGTAACGATATGAAAAAGTATCTGTTTATGTTGCTCATAGCAGCAATGACAATGGTTGGCTGCAAAAAAGCCGACACGAATAACGAGTTGAAACCGTTTGATGTTCAACAGGAGTTTACGGACAATGCCTTTACGTTCTTCACGGGCGCAAAGGTAATTATGTCTGGTGATAGCGCGAATGCCAATGCGATGACGATTGGCTGGGGTGCGCTCGGTAATTATACCGGCTACGAGTGTCCGATCGTGACGGTCTTTGTCGCTCCGGCTCGTTATACGTACGGGTACTTGGAGAAGTATCCGCGTTTCACGCTCATGGAGTTTGAGGATCCGGATATACCTCGCTATCTTGGCACGCATAGCGGTCGTGACGGCGATAAGACGGAAGCGCTTGGACTGCATATCGCTTATACAGAGAACGGCACGCCGTACTATGAGGAAGCCAAGACGGTTATCGAATGCGAGATAATGACGGTGTTCCATCAGACGGCAGACGATTTCCGTTCGCAGCACATGCATGATTTTTATGAGAACTTCGGCGCAGGCATCCACACCGCCTATTTTGGCAAAGTGGTCGGCGCATGGAAACGATAAGCAGTCATGCTTCGCTACGAGATACATAGTTGCGAGCAGATGATAGAACTCATCCAACAGCTCGGATTTCTGCCGCTATTGGTGAGTGGCATTTCCGGCTATTCGGCGGAAGAGATGGCGGACGAGGAATGTCGTTACGTCGTCTTTCCGGACGGTGGATGGGACTGGCCGTTATGGAAATGGAAGGGCATCATCATCAACGAGAGTGATTGTGTCTATGGCAAGTTTTTCAACGGTAAGGCCGGCTTCATCAGTCGCTCGTGGTGGCGGCATTTCTGCAACTGGCGTCGCAGCCTCTATCCCATGCCGGAGGATGGCAGTATAGAAGGTATTATTTACCAGACGCTATGCGAACAGGATAGTATCATCAATCGGGACTTGCGCGCGGCGTGCGGCTTCTCCGGTGCGAAGATGCGGAGTAAGTTCGATGGCTATGTGACGCGCCTTCAGATGGCAACGCGTGTGGTGACAGAGGATTTTGTCTATCCGCGTGACAAGCATAATCGCGAATACGGATGGGGATGGTCTTTACTTACCACTCCCGAACGCTTATACGGCAAGGAGGCTTGCACCATAGATTGTCCGCCGGAGGAATCATATCGGCTAATGACCGAGCACTTACATACCATCCTTCCGTATGCGACCGACAAACAGATAAGCAAACTATTGAGATAAGCATGACCAAAAGACAATATAATGGAGAAGTTAGAAGAACAGATACATAGCGACTTGCAGCAGTATTTGCTGAGTGTGAATGAAATGGTATCACATGACCCGCATATAATTAAGTGATAAACCTATGAAAACGATTATCGGTATAGAAAAATTCTGGACATTGTTCATTGGTCTCGGTGCCGTTTGGGGTGCAATGATGATGTGGATTGACCCGACAGGAGTCATGTGGGGCATGGATCTGATGCTGGAATTGCTACGTGCAAAGATGCCGTGGCCGGATATTTTCTTCCGCAACTTTATTCCTTCCAGTTTTGTGTTGTTGGTAGTCAACGGCATAACGCAATTCATAGCAGCTTATCTGCTTTTTAAGAGCCATCGTTGGGCGCAACCGGCAGTCCTTGCCTGTGGCATCATTCTCATGCTTTGGATTAGTCTCGAATGGTGGATTTGGGGCTTCAATGCCATCTGTAATACCTATTTCGCCTTTGGTTTGATAGAAGCCGTATTGGCTATTATTGGTTTGAAGAAACAACAATAGTTATGGACTTTCACATTTACGGAACACAAGGCCAACCAACGTTGCTACTCCTGCCCGGTTTGGGTGTGTCGCACGAGATCTTCCTACCGCTCATAGAACGGTTGCAGGATAAGTTCTATATCGTTGCTGCAGGCGTGGATGGTTTTCTCATAGGCAAGCCGTCACGCTTTACATCAGTGGACGACCAAGCGGCGCAAGCTATCCAATATGTAAAGAACGAGTTAAGCGAACACCTGGATGTGGCTTATGGTTTATCGTTAGGCGGCAAGATTCTCTCCCGAATGATGGAGCGCAATGAGATTGTGATTGACCATACCATCATGGATGCGGCACCTCTATTGCCGCTACCGAAATGGAGTGTTGACCCTTTGCGGTATTATCAGGCGTTTAACGTGTGGACGTGCTACCACTGGACAGGTTTCTGGCGATGGGTGTTCCATTCGCACTATTTCGATGTGCTGCTGGATGAGGTGCGCAAAGTCTATCCGTCCGGTCGCAGTCAGGCAGTATTGGATGGTTACAAGTCTGTCTATACCAACCGCTTGGAGTCCATCCACGGCGCAGACATTCACTTCTGGTATGGCACTAAAGAAGCCTTTGTTGCCAAGCCGCAAGTGGAGCACTTGTTGAAACTATGCCCGTCTGCACATGTAGAAATTTTCGAAGGAATGAACCATGGTCAACTCCTTATCGACCATCCCGATGAAGTTGCCAAACGAATAATGAACGTTTTAGAATATGACAGAATATGAAAAAGAGCATTCAAAACATAGCCGGCTATGTGCTTGGCGGAGTGATGTTCGTAGTGCTTTTGCCGACGATTATGTGGCTGGCATCAGGAATGCCGGACATGGCTGTACATATCGGTGCGTTGCGCGCATCTTTGACAGGACTGTTGATGCTTGGCGGCCTAACGCTCAGTGTGTGGACTATTGTCTATATGAAGCGTCGTGGAAAAGGCAATCCGATGGATGCGTTCGGACATGAGGTGGCTCCTCGCACGCAACATCTGATGACAGATGGACCTTATCGTCTCAACCGCAATCCGATGCTGACCGGGACGCTTGTCTATCTCGCGTCATTTATCGTCTGGCTATGGACGTGGCAGGCAGTGTTGGTGTGGTGTATTTTCTTTGCTATCATGTTCGTACAAGTGCTGACTGAGGAGAAACGCCTCCGCCGTGATTTTGGCGATGAATACGAGTCTTATTGCCGTCGCACAGGGCGGTTTTTACCGATTGGATTTAATGGAAACAAATAGCGTAGATATTACCGCACAACTCTTTGCTTTGCAAGACCAGGCATATGCTGACTTCCAAAGCAAGTTGCTGCCGACAGTTCAGCGCGAGACGGTTATTGGCGTACGGACACCGGACTTGCGCAAAATGGCGAAGCAAATCTGCAAGACACCTGCTGCGCAAGAGTTCTTGCACAGTTTGCCACATCGCTATTTTGACGAGAACCAACTGCACGCGTTTATTCTGTCGGAAGAGAAGGATTTCGAAATGTGTATTGACGGATTGGAGCAATTTCTTCCGTACGTAGATAATTGGGCAACGTGTGACC
>JAFPGA010000056.1 GCA_017423085.1 Paludibacteraceae bacterium
ATAACGTTAAGTATGTTTCGGGACAATATGTACAGTTCAATGTAACTGTTCCTGGTATGGTAAGCGTTACCTTCGCAAGCAACGGTAGTGCTCAGCGTACTATCCTAATTAACGGTAAGCAATGTTCCCGTACAACGAACGATGGTACGTACATTAAATACGATGTAGCTGTTGAGCCGGGTTCTGTTGAGATTGAGGATGTACAAGGTTACGTTCGTATCTCGAAGATTGAGTTCAAGGCTGAGGCTAGTCATACTCGTTCTGGTTTGAATCCGTCGTATCTCGGAACGCTGTGCTGGACGAACAATGCTATTCTCGGCGGTGCAACACTGTATGAGTTCGCTGGTAAGGATGAGAACAACAAACTTGTATTTGACGAGGTTGCTGAGAATCGTCTTGAGGCTGGTAAACCGTACATCTTCATGCCGGAGAACGGTAATACGGAGATTAAGTTGTACAATACCGATAACGATGCTGCTCTGACAGTGGACCAAGCGCCGGTTAACAATATGTATGGTACTATTGAAGGCAAGACCTTGGTTCCGGGTGAAGATGATAATATGTACTACTTCTCGGCTAACCATATCTGGGCAGTTAAGGACTATTCGGTTAATATCGTAGTTCCGGCATACTTCTGCTATATTGACTATCCGGCAGTATTGGCTGCAGCACCGGCTCCGGCTCCTGCTCCTGGTCGTCGTCGCGTAACGATGGGTGTGAACGGTACGAATACCGCAACCGGCGTAGATGCTATCGAAACTTCGGAGCAACCGATGAAACTCTTGATCAATGGTCAAATCTTCATCCTCCGCGGTGAGCAAATGTATGATGCAACGGGTCGCCTTGTTAAATAACAAGGTGCGCCCGTGCGCAGTTGCGCACGACTACTATAAAGTATAATAAAAAACTATTATAGCAAAATGAAAATGTATAAGAAACCAAATGTGGAGGTTGTGAACCTCAAGACGGCTAGTCTGATGGTTGGCATAACGGTATCTCTGGGATCCGGATCTAGCACCCCGCCGCCCATCCAAGCGCCAAAACACGGTGACGTTATTGACTAATCTTCTTTCGCTAAGCGAAATGTATTCTCCAAAGGCAGCTCTCGGGCTGCCTTTGGTGGTGTTAATGGTACGTAAATGGTTCGAGAATGGACCGACACTGGTACGTAAACGGTGCGATGAAGTCTGGCGCAAAATGCAAACCAAAAACAGACAGCGTGTGCTGCCTGTTTTTTGGTTTTAACTAAATAGTTCGGAGTCTTACTCTTCCGGAGCAACCGGAGTAGCCGGAGCATCATCCGAAGCCGGAACAACGGTCGTTACAACCGGAGCGTCCTCTTTCGGTGCCTGGTTGGATTTGGTAACACCAACAGCCACAATGCTCAATGCTACGATCACTGCCAACAGCGTCCACGTAGCTTTCTCCAGAAAGTCAGCCGTCTTCGGCGCACCCATTACCTGGTTACCGCTCGAGAAACCGGCTGCCAAACCACCGCCTTTGCTGTTCTGAACCAATACCAGCAGCGTCAGCAGAATAGCGGCTAAAAAGATTAATACAGTAATAAAAATGTACATAATATTATAAAATTTTACAAATTTTCTAATGGATTGATTTGGGCACAATCCGCAAAATCGGGTGCAAAGGTACAACAAAAATTGCATATACGCAAATTTTTTGGCAAAAAAAGCGATTATATTTGTATATATGAAAAAAAAGTCGTATCTTTGTAGGCTTTTTGTGAGGTGTAATATGACTCAACAGGAATTATTGGCCATCAAGCAGCGTTTCGGTATCATCGGCATGAGCCCGCTGCTCAACAGGGGGATAGAGATCGCGGTGCAGGTAGCTCGCACCGATTTGAGCGTGCTCATTACCGGCGAGTCCGGTGTGGGCAAGGAGCATTTTCCGAAGATCATACACGCGTATTCGGCACGCAAACACGGGCCGTATTTTGCGGTGAACTGCGGTGCTATCCCCGAGGGAACCATCGACAGTGAGCTGTTCGGACACGAGAAAGGTGCGTTCACCGATGCCAAGAGTGAGCACAAAGGCTATTTTGAGATAGCCGACGGCGGTACGCTTTTCCTGGACGAAGTGGGTGAACTGCCGCTGCAGACCCAGGTACGTCTGCTGCGTGTGTTAGAGACGGGCGAGTTCCTGCGTATGGGCTCGAGCCAGGTGCGCAAGACGAACGTACGTGTGGTAGCGGCGACTAACCTCAATATGCGTCAGGCGATCGACGACGGCCGTTTCCGCGAAGACCTCTACTACCGCCTCAACACGGTCGAGATACGTGTGCCCGCACTGCGCGAACGCAAGGAAGATATCCCCTTGCTGTTCCGTAAGTTCGCCGTTGATTTCTGCAACCGCTACCAAATGCCCGTGCTGTCGTTGAACGAAGAGGCGACACGGCTGCTGCAGAACTCGTATTGGCGGGGTAATATCCGTCAGCTCAAGAATCTGGCGGAGCAGATGGCGGTGATCGAACTGGATCACCAGATCAACGCGGAGACGCTGCGCCGTTATCTGCCGGCAGAGGAGCACCAGCAGGGACTTGTGCTGCGCACGCCGACGCAGGAAGCCGGCAAAGACTACTCGCACGAGATAGGCATCCTCTATAACATGGTGATGCAGAACCGCAAGGAGCTGCAGGATCTGCAGGAACGGCTGAACAAGATGAGGAGTGAAGGAGTGAAGGAGTTAAGGAGTGAAGGAGTGGAGGAGATAAGAAATGTTCCGGCGACACCGACCATCACCATCTCGCAACCCGAAGCACCGGTGCGCAAACCCATCGAGGCGGAAGAGATAGAAGCCAGCCTACGCATCGAGGACGGCGAGAAAGAGCTGATCAAACGGGCGTTGGAGGTGACGGAAGGCAACCGCAAAGAGGCGGCGGCACGACTCGGCTTCTCCGAACGCACCCTGTATCGCAAAATCAAAGAGTATGGACTGTAAGAGCGCGTTACATAAGTTAGGTCTTTTGTCCTGTGTCCTTATTCTATTGTCCGGCTGTGCCATCAGTTACAAGTTCAACGGGGCGAATATCAACTACGAGACCACCAAGTCGATCTCGATAGCTGATTTTCCGAACAATGCGGCGATGGTCAACCCGACGCTGAGCAATGATCTGTCGGAAGGAATCCGCAACCTCTACCAGCGGCAGACCCGTCTGCAGATTCTTCGCAAAGGCGGAGACCTGGAGCTGGAAGGCGAGATCGTCGGCTACGACATCACCCAGGGCGCTATCTCGGCCAGCAGTTATGCGTCGGAGAGCAAACTGACCATCCGCGTGACGGTGCGTTTTACCAATAATATCAACCCCGAAGAGTCGTTCGAGAGAACCTATTCGGCGTACCAGACCTTCGATGCCAGCCGCTTGCTGAGCGATGTGCAGGACGAGCTCTGCGCCGTCATCATCACCGAGATAGCGGAGAGTATCTATAACGATACCGTGGCGAGATGGTAAAAACATGTACGAAGGACATATGTACGATGTACGAAGGAAGTACAAAGGGATAATGTATAAAGTAGTTTAGAGTTGAAAGTTTAAAAATATATGAATAAAACATTAAAATTAATTGCATTAGGCATCGTGGCCGTGCTGGCTGCCGGTTGTGTGACGCAGAAGAAAATGACGTATCTGCAGACGGCAGACGCTTCGATAGCGGATTCTATCAATGCGCATTACACACCGCAGACGGAATTGATTATCCGGAACGGTGATGCGATGACTATCTTTGTGTCGGCGCTGGACAAGGAAGCCGTGGCTCCGTATAACCTGCCTACGGTGGTGTATAACACACCCGGTAGCAATAGTGTACAGACCACGCCGATGCTGCAGTACTACACGGTGGACGAAGAAGGCAACATCGAAATGCCGGTGCTGGGCAAGATACATGTGGCGGGACTCAAACGGACCGAAGTGGAGACGCATATCAAGTCGCTGTTAGAGTCACAGGTACTTAATCCGATGGTGCAGGTGCAGTTGGTGAACGCGCGCGTGTCCGTGCTGGGCGAAGTCAATATGCCGGGACAGATCCCCTTCACCAAGAACAGAATGACTATTCTGGATGCGCTGGCAGCTGCCGGAGACCTGACGGTCTATGGACAGCGTCATGATGTGCTGGTGACGCGTGAGGTGAACGGCAAACTGGAGATGGGACGTGTGGATCTGCGCAGCGTGGAGCTCTACACATCGCCGTATTACTTCCTTCAGCAGAACGACATCGTGTATGTGACGCCGAACAAAGTGCGTGCGGTCAGCAGTACCAACTCCGGACTGTGGTTGAGCATCGTTTCTACGGCATTGAGTGCCGCAACGGTAATCGTAACCGTGGTGAAGTAAGGTGTAAGGCGTAAGGTGTAAGGGATATTAAAGGTTAAAAGTTATGGAGAACAACAATAAGACAAACGAGATAGATCTGCGCAAAGTGATGCGCGTGGTACTGGACCACTGGTGGTGGTTTCTGGTGAGTGTAGTGCTGTTCCTCGGACTCGGTATGGCATATTATCTGCGCAAATCGCCGACTTGGAAAACCGATGCTGCCATCATGTTGCGTCAGAAAGATGCCGCCAGCGGAATGGAGGCTTTTTCGATGTTAGGTCTGACCGGTAATCAGGCGGCAGAGGACGAAGTGGTGGTACTGGCTTCGCGCGGACTGCTCTATCAGGCGATCGATGCACTGAACCTGTGGGAGAGTAACAGCAAGAAAGGCGGCTTGCGCTGGGAAGGCGAGTTCCTCAACCCGGGCATAACAGTAGATTATATCGCGCTGACCGAAGATGCACAGAAAGAGTCTTTCTCTGTCACGGTGAAGCCGCTCAAAACGGGTTATAAGATCAAGACGAAACGAGGATTCTTCCATCGTTCGTCGGTCAAGGTGCCGGACTTGAACGCTCCGGTGGAGACCGGCGTGGGTACTATCCTGGTTCATGCGAACCGTGCCCTCAGCCCGGATACCGTCTATCGCGTGCAGCATTCGCGTCGCGAACTGGTGGTAGCGCGCTACCGCAAAGCAATCAAGGTGTCGCAGCACAAGAAAGAGTCGAACGTCATCACGCTCTCCACCGCATCACCGCTGCCCGAGCGCGACAAGGCGTTGCTCTATCAGATGATCGAGCAGTATAACCTCAACGCTGTGGTAGACAAGAACATGATCGCTACCAATACCGCTCAGTTCATCGAGGAGCGTCTGGCGATCATCACCGCCGAACTGAGCGAGGCGGAGAACGCGGTTGCCTACTACAAAGAGCAGAACAATATCGCCGACATATCCGCTCAGGCGAATCTGTTCCTTCAGGCCAGCAGTGCCGAGCAGCGTGCGTTGGCGGAGATAGAGACGCAACTCAGTTTGGTCGAGTACATAGATGAGTTCCTGCGTGACGAGAGCAAGAGTGATAACCTCATTCCGTCCAACATAGGTGTGACCGACGCCTCGTTGTCCAGCGGTCTGTCGGAGTACAATGCGCTGCAACTGCAGCGAATGCGTATCCTGCGTACAGCCACGGAAGAGAACCCCGTGATCGAGCAGATGAACGCCCAACTGGCATCCATGCGCCGGAACATCATCGCTACCATCGCTTCGGTGCGCGAGAGTCTGTTAATCCGTAAGCGTAGCCTGTTGGCGCAGGACTCCAAATACAACCGTCAGATACAGAACGCCCCCGAGCAGCAACGTGAGTACATCCGCGTGATGCGTCAGCAGCAGATCAAAGAGCGTCTCTACATCTATCTGTACGAGAAACGCGAAGAGAACGCACTCATGTTAGCCGCTACATCCATGCCCGCGAAGATACTGGATATGCCGCAACGGGATGTCCGCAGCAAACGTCCGCAGTTGTCCAAAGTGCTGATGCTCTGTTTTATCATTGGTCTTCTTCTTCCGGCAGGTGTGCTCTACCTGTATAAACTGCTCAACGACAAGATAGATGATGCGAAGGAGTTCGAGCGTCGTGTGAAAGCGCCGCTGTTGGGACAACTGGTACAGAACAGCCGCAACGCGCACATCGCTATCCACGAAGGCGAATCGACCGTTTCGGCGGAGTTGTTCCGTTTGATCCGTACCAACCTGCGCTTCATCATTCCGGCAGAAACCAAGTCGCCGGTTATACTCGTCACTTCGAGCATCAACGGTGACGGTAAGTCGTACGTGTCCAGCAATACGGCGTTGTCTCTGGCGATGTTGTGTAAGAAAGTGGTGCTGGTGGGTCTGGATATCCGTAAACCGATGCTCGCTACCTATTTCAACCTGAGCACCAAAGGCCATCTGACGGACTATCTGGCAGAGCCGGATGTGACCCTGGACGATATCATCGTACCGAGCGGCGAACATGCCAACCTGGATCTGATCCCGTGCGGCACGATCCCGCCTAACCCGTCCGAGCTGTTGCAGACAGAGCGTGTGGACCAACTGTTCGCCGAGTTGCGCAAACGGTATGACTATATCCTCGTTGATACAGCACCGGTTGCTCTGGTGAGCGACACCTATCTGCTGGATCGCGTGGCTGATATGACTATCTTCGTTTGCCGCTATAAATATACACCGTCCGACATGATCGATTACATCAACCAGATGATCGACCAGAAACGCATGCACAATGTGGCATGTGTCCTCAACGGTGTCAAAGGACTCCGCGCAGGATACGGTTACGGAGCGAAGAAGAACTAAAAGGATGTACGAAGGACGATGTACGATGTACGAAGGATGTACGATTTATCTTAAGTACGAAGGAAAATGACGAAAGAAGAGTTAATAGAACGATATCGGCAGTTTGCGTTACGTATAATCAAACTGGTAAATTCGATGCCAAACAATATTGCTGGTTTAGCAATTGCTCGTCAGATTATTCGATCAGGCACATCCCCTTCTGCTAATTATCGTGCAGCATGTTTGGCTAAATCAGATAGAGATTTCCTTAATAAACTCAAAATGGTAGAAGAGGAAATTGATGAGACATCTCATTGGCTGAGTCTTATTATAGATAGCGAAATGCTGCCAAAGTACCGAGTACAAGACTTATATGATGAAAGTGTTGAACTTCGTAGAATAACAGCAAAAGCGATATTAACTACTAAAAATAAGATAGAGGCAGCTGAAAGAGATAAATTGTAAATAATCTCCTTCGTAAATAAATCGTACATCGTACATTCGTAAATCGTACATATCTATGATTGTTTGTGTAGCAGAGAAACCGTCCGTCGGAGCGTATATAGCCAATGTGCTGGGAGCCAAGCAGAAGCATGACGGCTATTTCGAGGGAAACGGGTATCAGGTGACCTGGACGTTCGGTCACCTGTGTGCCTTGCTCGACCCGCAGGAATATACGGAGCAGTGGAAGGGCTGGAACCTCAGTTCACTGCCGATGATCCCGCAGCGGTTCTCTATCAAAGTGTCCGGTGATGCCGGCGTACACAAACAGTTCAACGTCATCAAGAACCTGATTGCTCAAGCCGAAGAGGTAATCAACTGCGGTGATGCCGGGCAAGAGGGAGAGTTGATTCAGCGCTGGGTCTATCAGCAAGCCGGGTGTAAGTGTCCGGTCAAGCGTCTGTGGGTCAACTCACTGACCGAAGAGGCTATCAAGGACGGTTTTCAGCAACTCAAAGACCAATCGGAGTACCAGCACTTATACGAAGCGGGTCTGATGCGTGCCATCGGCGATTGGTTGTTAGGCATGAACGCTACGCGCGCTTATACCATACGGTACGCGCAAGGAATAGGGCGGAACAGACAAGTGCTGTCCGTGGGACGTGTGCAGACACCGACGCTCGCGCTGGTTGTCAAACGGCAAGCGGAGATAGAGCACTTCGTGCCGCGCACCTACTGGGAACTAAAGACGAACTACCGCGACACCCTTTTCAGCGCGCAGATACCCGTGGAGGACGGCGAGTACGCCATCACCTCCGAAGAGCAGGGACAGGCACTGGTGGACAGCATCAAAGACCTGCCGCTCACCATCACCAACGTGGAGAAGAAAAAGGGTATCGAGTATGCCCCGAAGCTATATGACCTGACTTCGCTGCAAGTCGATTGCAACAAGAAATACAATTTCTCTGCCGAGCAGACCCTGCAACTCATCCAATCGCTCTATGAGAAGCGCGTGACGACCTATCCGCGTGTCGATACAACCTATCTGAGCGATGATATCTACCCCAAGGTACCGGGTACATTAGCCGGCATCAAGGACTACTATCCGCAGGTAGCACCGCTCATCGGAGCCAAGTTACCCAAGTCCAAGAAGGTGTTCGACAACAAGAAAGTGACCGACCACCATGCTATTATCCCGACCGGACAACGTCCCGAAGGCTTGAGTGCGGACGAGAAGAAGGTCTATGACCTCGTAGCCCTGCATTTCATCGCGGTGTTCTACCCCGAGTGTGAGGTGAGCAACACCACCGTGCTTGCCAAAGCCGGTGAGATTGATTTCAAAGTCACCGGACGCGAGGTGCTCAAACCGGGATGGAGGGTTGTGTTTGAGACGAGTGACTCTAGTGACTCTAGAGACTCTAGTGATTCTAGCGACCCAGGTGACTCCGGCGAGTCCGCCGAAGAGTCCAAATCGCTGCCGGCGTTTGTGAAAGGGGAGAGTGGACCGCATATCCCGCAGTTGAAAGAGAAAACGACCACCCCACCCAAGTACTACACCGAGGCGACCCTGCTGCGCGCGATGGAGACCGCCGGAAAGACGGTGGAGAACGACGAACTGCGCGAGGCAATGAAAGAGAACGGTATCGGTCGTCCTTCCACCCGTGCCGCCATCATCGAGAAACTGTACCAGCGCAAGTATATCGTTAAGCAGGGCAAGTCGCTCCGTGCTACCGAGACGGGCATTAACCTTATTCATCTGATTATCTCGCCGCTGCTCAAATCGGCGGAACTGACCGGACTGTGGGAGAAGAAACTGCGTGAGATAGAGCGCGGCGAATATACGGCGCAGGACTTCTTGAATGAACTTAAAGAGATGACGTCCGGCGTGGTGCGGGATGTCAAAACCAACAAAGCCGGTATGCTCTGCCCCGTGTGCCGGCAGGGACGTATCATTCGCGGTAATACGCAGTACGGCTGCTCCCGTTGGCGTGAAGGATGTACCTACAGGGAGCCGTTTTAGATTTAAGATTTTAGACTTAAGATTTAAGATTTGTAAAGTATATTTAGCAAAAAACACACATATGCACAATTTACGTCAATTTTTCCACATAGAATTGACGTTTTTTGTGTACCTTTGTGCCGTGTTTAGTAAATAACATCATTTAACTTTTAATATCAACACAAACAAATTCTCTCTATGAAACTGAATTCCAGTTTATTCCGTTCCATGATGCTGGCTGCTTTGCTCTTTGTGGGCTTGGCTGTTCATGCTCGTGTGATTAGCGGAACAGTGACGGACCAGACGGGCGAGACTATTATCTCCGCTTCTATTGTGGTCAAGGGTACCACTATCGGTACAGTGACGGATTTTGACGGTAACTACACCCTCGATGTTCCGGATGATGCACAGTTACTTGTTTTCTCGTATGTCGGTATGAAGACGCAGGAGTTGCAAATCACCGGCAATGTGATGAACGTAGTGCTGATGGAGGATGCCGAGGTGCTGGAGGAAGTGGTGGTAACCGGTTACGGTACGACCAAGAAACGTGATGTCGTGACATCCGTTGCTTCGGTGAGCGCCGACCAGTTGAAGGACATCCCGGTGACCAGTGCTGCAGAGGCACTGCAGGGTAAGTTGTCCGGTGTGACGGTTACAACCACCGAGGGTAGTCCTGATGCCGATGTACGAATCCGCGTTCGTGGCGGTACGTCTCTTACGCAGTCCAATGACCCGTTGTATATCGTGGACGGTATGCCGGTGAGCTCTATTGCCGATATCGCACCGAGCGACATCGCTTCTATGGACGTATTGAAAGATGCTGCGGCTACCGCTATCTACGGTGCCCAGGGTGCTAACGGCGTTATCATCATTACTACCAAAGACTCTGATTCGGATGATGACAAGATGACCTTTCATGTGGACTACTCGGGTTTCATCGGCTGGAAGAGGATAGCCAAGAAATACGAGGTGCTTAATCCATATGAGTTCACATTGATGCAGTACGAGTGGGCTTATCAGAAAGACAATTCGCTTTCCGGTCTGCGCAGTAATTTCTATGCGTATTTCGATGAGTTGTACAATACTACGAAGTACAAATCGGAAGATGATATTGCACAAACGGATCTAGCAACTCTTCTGAATGAATACAAAGATCCGTCTCTGCATGAGTTCATCGATTGGCAGGATCGCACTTTTGGTCGTACGGGCTTCAACTCGAACCAATCGGTTAGTTTGAGCGGCGGTAATAAGAACGCCAACTTCACACTCTCCTACAGCCGCATTGATGACAAGGCGATCATGGAGCAGTCCAACTACATCCGTAATAACATCTCCGGTAAGGCAAAATTCAAACCGTTCAAGAACTTTACGCTTGGTTTTACCACTCGTTACACCAGCACCGAGGTGCTCGGTTCGGGTTCGAATGCTATCAAGGATAACGGTACTTCTACCGAGTCCCGTCTGCGCAACTGTGTTGTTTATACACCGACTACGCTCTTGTCCAAAGATGCAGGTACAGGTGATGAGGATGAAACCTTCGGTTCGCTCTACGATCCGTTGACAACCATTCGTGATAACTACAAGCTGAAGCTGGATCGGAAATGGAATATTCAGGGTTACATGAGCTATAAGTTCGCGAAGTACTTTACCGCCCGTGTTGACCTCGGCTACGAGAGCCGTCATATCACCACTGACCGTTACTACGGTCCGACTACTTATTTCTCGCGTAATACCGGTCGTCCGGGTATAGCCGGCGGTACCGCGCAGATTCAAGTGCTGGATGAGTACACCTCTACTTTGACCAACCACAACACCTTGGAGTGGAAGCAGAGTTTCAACAACAATCATAATGTCAGCGTCCTCATCGGTGAGGAAACAGTGATCCGCAAGGGCTCGACCCAGACGGAGAACGGCTTCGGCTACAAGGGCAGTTATGATGTGGAGAACGGTGAGATATTCAACTATATGGGACAAGCCGCTTATTCGGAGTTTGTCAATTATATCAACCCGCGTGATAACCAGTTGTCATTCCTGGCACGTGCCAACTATGACTACAAGGGTCGTTACTACCTGACCGCTACGTTCCGTGCAGACTGCTCGACCCGTTTCGCCAAGGGTCATCAGTGGGGTTACTTCCCCTCGGGTGCTGTAGCATGGCGTATGTCGGACGAGGAGTTCATGGAAGGAGCATCGGGCTGGTTGAGCAACCTCAAGATGCGTCTCTCTGTCGGTATGGCTGGTAACAACAATGTGGATCTCGGTTACCTCCATCAGGACTTCCTCTCTCAAACGACTACCTACATTGATTTGAATGGAACGGGAGCATCCAGTAATATTCTGGTACTCGGCGGAAGTGACAAGATCGCATTTAATCCGGACCTCAAATGGGAGACCACCATCACCCGTGACTTTGGTATCGACTACGGTTTCTTCAATGAGCGCTTGACCGGTACCATTGACCTGTATTGGAACTCCACCAAAGACCTGATCATTCGTCAGAACATGCCGGCGCGTTACAACTATCAATACAAGAACATCGGTTCGACCCGTAATATGGGTATGGAGTTCTCTATCAAGGGTGTCATCCTTGATCATAAATCCAAGAGCCTGAGCTACAATCTGTCTGTAGATGCAAATATCTCGTTCAACCGTACCCGTGTAACGGATTTGGGTGGTGTATCTGAATTGCAAGCACAGACGAGCTGTTTCGGTTCGTCTGAGTACTTGACTACCGCTGAGTTCTTGCTGCAAGTCGGTCAGCCGGTGGGTAATGTGTATGGTTATCAGACCGACGGATACTATACCACCGAGGACTTCGTTTCGTACTGCGTTACCACTGACGAGTGGGGACTTCGCGGTTCGGAACCGTTGTACGGCACCAATTTCTTAACAAATACCATTCGTCCGGGTTCGATCAAGTTTAAAGATCAGAACGGTGACGGTAAGATAGACGAAAAGGATAAAGTGATCTTGGGTAACACCGTTCCGACACACTCCGGTGGTTTTAATATCAACTTCAATATCGGCGGTGACAAGTGGGGTAAGTTCGACCTTGCAGCCAACTTCACGTTCGCATTCGGAAACAAGATTCTGAACCTCTCGAAGATGGAATATACGACCGTTACAGACAAGACGAAGATGCGTAACCTGTTGGCATCTATGTCCTACAACAATCGTTACTCTTTGTATGGAACAGACGGCTCCTATATGCCTGATTTTATTTCACAAACACTTTCGCAAACGGCTATTCCGGATCCTGTAACGGGTGATATTAACTATTACTTGTTCGGCAATTCGTACTCCTCTCTGGCACAGCAGTTGTCGGATTATAATGCTGCGAAGGGCGCCAATACCTATAACCCGATCATGTCGGACTACGTGGTAACGGATCAGTGTCTGGAGGACGGTTCTTTCCTGCGTCTCAACCAATTAACGATCGGCTACTCGCTGCCGAAGGTTTGGATGGAGAAGACCAAGGTGATCAACAATATCCGTGTGTATGTACAGGGCAGCAACCTCTTCTGCGCTACCAAGTACACCGGTCTTGATCCGGAGGTGGATACCCGTTCGTCGAAGAACCCGCTGACTCCGGGTGTGGACTTTTCGGCATATCCGAAGAGCCGCGGTATTAACATTGGTATGAATATTCAGTTCTAATCACCGTAAATACTAATTGTTATGAAAAAGTTTAAATATATTGTTTTAAGTGCACTCGCACTTACATTGGCAGCTTGTGAGAAGGATTTCTTTGATACCACTTCTCCGTCTGCATTGGACGTATCTATCTTCAAATCGCCGTCAATGACAGAACAGGCTATCGGAGGTATATACAACACCTTTGGCGAGGATAAATCGTTCCGCAACCGTCTTTGCGGTGGTTATGTGGCATTGAACACGGATATCGAGCACTGCTCCAAATCGGAGAGTTCCGAGTACGCAGCGTATAACATGACAGGTGGAACAGGCGACTTGTCCACTTCGAACGGTAAGGACCCGTGGGCGTACCTTAACTCGGCTGTCGAGCGTGCCAACGTAGTTATTGACGGAATTCGTCAGTATTCGGATACTACCAATGCCGAGTTCAAATATCTGTTGGGTGAAGCACTTACGCTGCGTGCGTTCTGCTATCTGGAGATGGTCAAACTGTGGGGTGATGTCCCCGCCAGTTTCGAGTCCTTCAAGGGAAACAACGTAGAGGTGCTTTATACCGAGAAACAAGACCGTAACGTGGTGTATGAGCAGTTGCGTCTGGACCTCAAAGAGGCTGCCGAGTTGATGCCTTGGTCCGCTTCCTGCCCGGGTAATGCAGCGAACTACACCGGTCGCCCGAGCAAGGCGTTAGCACTCGGTCTGTTGGCTCGTATGGACTTGATGTACGCCGGTTTGGCAATGCGTCCGGACGTGTTCACCAAAGGTGGAACCAGTGCTTGCTCCGTGCAGTACAACGTCAAAGATCCGGCTCTGCGTCAGGAACTGTACCAAGAAGTAGTTTGGGCATGTGCGCAGATCATTAAGGAAGAGGATTATAAACTTCAGCCGAACTTCGAGGATATCTGGCGTGACTTGTGTGCTGACAAGACAGACTATGCCAATTCAGAGTTTATCTGGGCGCTGCCGTTCCTGGATGGCGCACGTGGTCAGGTGTTGGCACTGACCGGCTGTAAGATGTCGGAGAATTGTCCGGGTATCTTGAGAGGAACTATTACCTATGGTTCCGGTAATGCCAATAATGCGAAGACACAGGCGATGATAGAGATCGTGCCGACCTTCTATTACAAGTTCGACAAAGCGGACTTGCGTCGCGACATCACTATCCTTCCGTGGGCATGGGAATATGATAAGGGTGACGGCGTTTCCAGCGCAACAGCAGCTTGTTTCCCTGCTACTCCGGATACAGTTAACAAACTGTACACCAAACTGGCCGATGCTTCTACGATGCACCTTGGCAAATTGCGTCCGGAGTGGATGGTTCGCAAGTATTCCAGCAACGAAGACTGTATTGATATGCCGGTTCTCCGTTATGCAGATATCCTCTTGATGTTTGCGGAGGCAGCTATCGGTTCGAAAGAAGGTAATGCTCCGACTAACCTGTACGGCATCAGCGCACAGAAGTGTTTTGACAGGGTTCGCGCCCGCGCGGGTTTGACAACACCCAAACCGCTGACGTTCGAAGCCATCGTGGATGAGCGCGCATTTGAGTTCTGCGGCGAGAACATTCGTAAGTACGACTTGATGCGTTGGGGTATATTGAAAGATGTGCTGGTTCAAACAACGGCTGATTTGGCAGATCTTCAGGCAGGTACAGGTGCGTACGCAGGTCGTCCGGACTCTGTATATTTTACCTACAAGCAAGATAATTTCTATTCGCAGAAGGGAGATGCTTACGTCTTTGATCGCTTCGTCGGTTTGGACCTTGGCGCAACTAAACCGGCTGAGTTTGACAAGGCTAACGGCTGGGTTGCTAAATCCTTCTTCGTAAAGACAGATGAGAAAACCGGTAAGGTGACCAAGCATCTGGATCCGAAGAATTATTATTTGTACAAGAACGCGGATCAGATAGACAACCATCAATACTGGCCAATCTTCGATGTGAACATCGCAGCATCCAACGGATCGCTTTGGAACGACTATGCGTATTAAAATAGCAGCTATATTATTCGGCGTTCTCCTCTGCTTTTCCTCGTGTGATGGCAGAGGGAACGATCCGAGTCAGTCCTCTAAGGTTCTTGCGTTCCCCGGAGCGGAGGGCGGAGGTAAATACGCAACGGGTGGTCGCGGCGGCTATACGGTGCATGTGACAACTTTGGAGGATGATCCGAATAATCAGGGCTCGTTGCGGTACTTGGTAAATATGGCGGGTACACGAACCATTGTGTTTGATGTAGCAGGTACTATTTATCTCAAGAGTCCGTTAACGATCATCAACGGTTCTGTTACGATAGCAGGACAGACGGCTCCCGGTGACGGTATATGTCTGGCAAACTATCCTTTGGTCATTAATGCCAATAATGTGATCGTGCGTTTCTTGCGTGTACGTCTCGGTTCCAAGGGAACGGAAGAGACAGACAAGGAGTTCGATGCTGTTTCTGTCAACAACTCGTCCAATGTGATCCTGGATCACTTGAGTTGCTCATGGTCGATTGACGAGTGTGTGAGCTGTTACGGCAACACCGATTTTACCCTGCAGTACTGCTTCATCACAGAGAGTCTGCGCCGTTCGGTACACGTGAAGGGTAACCACGGCTACGGCGGTATTTGGGGCGGAACGAACGCTTCGTTCCACCACAACCTGCTTGCGCACCACGACAGCCGTAACCCGCGTTTTGACCACTCGTATGTGAATAACAAGTGCTTCGGACCGGTGGACTATGTAAACAATGTAGTCTATAACTGGGGCGGTAATTCCACCTATGGTGGGGAGGGTTACACGCAGGCGCGCGAAATAAATATGGTGAACAACTATTACAAATACGGACCTGCGACGAGTAAGAAAAACCGCTTGGTAGATCCGACGATCAGTTGTTCCTATTGCTCGGACGGGCATACGCTTATACCGGGTAAGTTCTGGCTTGCCGGCAATTATATGTACGGCTACACAGAGGTAACGAACGACAACTGGAAAGGTTCTACAGTAAAGACCTCTGACGTCAAGGCGTCTGCCCGTTGGACGGAAGGTCTGACCGCGCTCACGGTTGAGCAGAGTGCCGAAGAGGCATACGAGACCGTGCTCACCAAAGCCGGCTGTTCGCTCCACCGCGACGCCGTGGATACGCGTATCGTGAATGAGGTGCGCAACGGCTCCTATACCTATACCGGCTCGAACGGTTCGACCAAAGGACTCATCGACGCACCTTCTGATGTAGGTGGTTATCCGACCTTGGCTGCCGGTACTGCACCGACAGACACGGACCGCGACGGAATACCCGACGAGTGGGAAGTGGAGCACGGGCTGGACAAGGACGCGCCCGCTGATGGTAAATTATACACGCTGGATAAGAATTATACGAATCTGGAAGTGTATATGAACAGTTTGGTACAAGATTTGTATTAGGATGTACGAAGCAATGTACAATGTACAAAGTAGTTAGAAATTTTGAAATTTAGAGATATGAAACGGTCATTATTTATTTCTGCGCTGGCGCTGATGAGCGTGCTGGCAGTTGCTCAAAACCCGTACGACAAGTACTACACCCCCGATCTGCCTTGTGCGGTTGAGCATGTGCAGCCGGTTGTGATCCCGGACTACACGGTGACGCTCACGGACTTCGGTGCCGTAGGTGACGGCATGACGGACTGCTCCGAAGCGTTCAACGCAGCACTCAAGCACCTCAAGAAACAAGGCGGCGGACACCTCATCGTGCCCGACGGAACATGGCTCACAGGCCCGATCAAGCTCATTAGCAATTTTGATTTGCACCTTGCGGACCATGCTACCATTCTGTTCTCGCCCAACAAGGAACTGTATGTACAGGCATCGGACACGCTGCGCGACGGCAGCAAGAAATGTCACGCGTGCGTCTATGGCTCCAAACTGGAGAACGTAGCCATTACCGGTTACGGCACCTTGGACGGTCAAGGTATCTACTGGCGTCCGGTGAAGCAGAAGAAAGTGAGCGAAGAGCAGTGGGCGGAACTGCTGGCTATGGGCGGTAAAGTGATGGCAGACGGCAACAGCAAGAACTGGAAGATTTGGTATCCGTTCAACCTCAAGCCGGAGTACAACGTGCCCAATATCGCTTCGGACCCCATCATTCAGGAGAAGATGCGTCCGCACCTGGTGAACATCACCGACTCCAAGAATGTGCTCATCGAACATGTTCACTTGCTCAATTCGCCGAAGTTCCACCTCGTGCCGACCCGTATTCAGAACCTCATCATCGACGGTGTGAACATCCGCTGTCCGCACTGGGCGCAGAACGGTGATGCAATGGACCCGGGAAATATCCAGGTAGCGCTCATCGTGAACTGCAACATATCCTGCGGTGACGATGGTATCTGTATGAAAGGCGGTGTGGGACAGAAAGGTGTGGATGCCGGTCCGCAACGCGATTTCCTCATCTGCAACGATACGGTCTATCGCGCACACGGTGGCTTCGTCATCGGTTCGGAGTTCAGCGGCGGTATGCAGCGTATCGTAGTCAAGGACTGCCGTTTCGAAGGTACGGATATTGGTTGCCGTTTCAAATCGGCTCCCGGTCGTGGCGGTTGGTGCGAAGACATCTACTGCTACAACATCATCATGAAGGATATTCTGGAGTCCGCTTTCCTCATCTCGTCCGGTTATGCCGACAAGGGTGCCGGTGTCAGTGCGACCGATAGCGACAACAAGAATGCCTTCTTCCCCGATTGGTCGAACATCACGTTCCGCAACATCACCTGCATCGGTTCCAAGCAGGCGGTGGAGATCCAGGGTCTGAAAGGCAAACCGGTTCACCACATCCTCTTTGACCAGGTGACCATCATCGGTAACAGAGGCGGTATTAAGATGGAGTGGGCGGAAGATATCAACTTCACCAACTGCAACATCAACCCCAAACCGATGCCGATCACGGACTACAAAAAGATTAAAAACGTCCGTTATAACGGCAAAGACCCTGACGCGGAGTAAAAAAATCAAAAAATCTACATTTTTCGGCAATATGTACTTGCATATATCCAAAAAATGTAGTAATTTTGCAGCAGATTTGTAAAGCACATTTTACAATCAACATTATAAACAACTTAAAAACTCAACAATTATGAAGAAATTTTTCCTCTTCGCTGCTGCAGCTCTTGCAGCTCTCACAGTAAACGCTAAGGTTTACAATTTCGCCGGCATTACTGCTAACCAGATTACCACCGATGGTACTATTGGTACCTATTCGATGGACGGTGTAGACGTTCCGAGTGTAAGCCAACCGGACGGCGTAGATATCAATGTTACGCTGGCAGGTCTGGACGGTCTTGTAATCAACTACACTCAGAGTGCAGGTAAGTCCAAAGAAAACATCCTGAAATTCGCTGAGAAGTACATGCAAGCTGACGGTAAGAATGTTATTCTTACTTTCTCGGGCGTAACTCCGGGCGATCAGATTTCGCTGGTTGTTGCTGCAAAAGGTTCTACAGATGCTAACTTTACTGCTTTGAATGGTGCTACCGGTTCTGATCAGACTGCAACCAAGATAGAGAAAGTAGAGGACTACATAACTGTTTCCTTCATTGCTATTTCTGACCTGGTACAGATTAAAGAGACTGCTGGTGGTTTCCGTATCGTAAGTGCTACTGTTGGCGCTGTTCAAGGTATCGACAACACCAATGTGGATGCTAAGGCTGTTAAGTTCTTCGAGAACGGTCAGCTCGTTATCATCAAGAATGGTGTGAAGTACAACGCTCTTGGTACCGTTATCGAGTAATTCGTTCGATCAACGAATACAATAAATGGCTCGCACACGCGAGCCATTTTTGTTTGCTTTAGCCTTCAGCTATTTTTAATGCCGCATTGATGCCGTCGAGTGCGGAAGATGTGATGCCGCCGGCATAACCGGCTCCTTCGCCACAGGGGTATAGTCTGGGGGTAGAAACGGATTGTAGTGTCTCGGGATCTCGCGGAATACGGATAGCACTGCTGCTGCGGCTCTCGACGCCGACGATGACTGCATCGTTGGTTAGGAAGCCCGGATACTTACGGTCAAAATCCCGAAATCCTTGCTGCAGCCGTTTACCGATATGTGCCGGAAGCCATTGGTCTAACCGACTCGGTACAATACCCGGCAGGTAACTGCATGCCGGCAGATCCTTGCTCTCTTTGCCCTCTACAAAATCGCGCATTCGCTGCGCGGGCGCAACAGAGTCATTTTTAATTTTTAATTTTTCATTTTTAATTTGGGAAGCTTGCTCATATGCAAGCCGCTCAAGCGCTTCTTGATAAAGAAGTCCTTTGAGCGGGTCGCTTCCCTCTATATCTTCGGGGTTGATCTGCACCACCATGCCGGAATTGGCGTAGGGCGAATTGCGATGGCTGGCAGACATACCATTGACCACACAACCGTCTGCACTGCTGCCGGCAGGGACTATATGTCCGCCGGGACACATGCAGAACGAATACACACCCCGTCCATCCACCTGTGTCACCATCGAATAACTCGCGTTCCCGACGAAGTCGATAACTGACTGCTGATTGCTGATGGCTGACGGCTTCAAATGATACATCAACTTATTAATGAGCGCCTGCGGGTGCTCGATACGCACACCCATCGCGAATCCTTTGGTCTCCAGCGTTACTCCTTCGGCTGCCAGCATCCGGTAGGTGTCATGTGCCGAATGCCCGATAGCGAGGATGATGGGTGTATGGTGTACGGTGTATGGTGTAAGGGATTCTATTTTCGTTTCAAAATGGATCTCTCCACCGTGTTCCAAGATACATTCGCGCATTCGTTTGATGATGGTCGGCAGTTTATCGGAGCCGATATGGGCGTGTGCTTCGTAGAGCACGGTGTCGGGCGCGCCGAAGTAATGGAAGAGTTCCATGACGCGTTGCATGTTACCGCGTTTCTTGGA
>JAFPGA010000057.1 GCA_017423085.1 Paludibacteraceae bacterium
GGCTATCAAAGAGGGTCTCGAGGAGCGCAAAGTAGAGAAAGCAGACGAGAGCGCTGCAGAGGAGCAGGCTAACACCGAGGCTCCGGCACCGAAAGAGCGTCGTCAGCGTATCCGCAAAGCTGCCCCGAAGGCAGAGGCTGAGAAAGTAGCTGAAGCGAAAGAAGAGAAGGCTGATGAAGCAGCTGAGTAATCGTTAAACATTCAACATTAAACATTCAACATTATTATGGCTGTAACATTAGCTGATATCAAAAAACTGCGCGACATCACGGGCGCAGGTATGATGGACGTAAAGAAAGCCCTCGAAGAGGCAAACGGCGATTTCGAGGTTGCGAAGGATCTGCTCCGCAAGCGTGGACAGGCTATCGCAGCTAAACGTAGCGACCGCGAGGCTTCCGAAGGTTGCGTGCTCGCTAAAGTAAAAGACAACTTCGGCGCTATCGTTGGCGTGAAGTGCGAGACCGACTTCGTGGCTAAGAACGAGGACTTTGTTGGTATGGTTAAACTCATCCTTGACGCTGCGCTGGATAACAAAGTGCAGAGCCAGGAAGAGCTCAAGAACCTCAAGATCGGTAACTTCACCGTGGCTGAGATCATCACCGAGCGCTCCGGCGTTACGGGTGAGAAGATGGAGCTCGCTGACTACGCTTGCCTCGAGGCACCGGTAGTGGACGCTTACAACCACCTGGGCAACAAACTGAGCTCGCTCGTTGCTGCTGCAGAGGGTAGTGAGCAAGAGACTGTTCACGGTATCTCTATGCAGGTGGCTGCTATGAGCCCGATCGCTCTCGACGCTGATCACGTAGCTGATGACGTTAAGAAGCACGAGCTTGAAGTAGCTATCGACAAGACCAAACAGGACGAGATCAACAAGGCTGTTGAGAACGCACTGCGCAAAGCCGGTCTGAACCCTGCACACTGCGATAGCGATGACCACATCGCTTCCAACACTGCGAAGGGCTGGTTAACCGAGGAACAGGCTCAAGTAGCACGCGATATCCGCGCAAAAGTTCCGGCAGAGGCAGAGGCTAACCTCGCTGCTCAGGCTAAGAAGATTGAGATGATCGCACAAGGTCGTCTGGGTAAGTTCCTCAAAGAGAACACACTCGTTGAGCAAGCTTACATCATGAGCGAATCCAAAGAGCTCGTGAAAGATGTACTGAAAGCCAAAGGCGTTCAGATTCTCGACTTCCGTCGTATCACATTGGCTGCTGAATAATCCGCGCCAATTCACGACAAACATCGCAGTGCCCGCAAGGCACTGCGTTTTTTTCTCCGAAATAGTCAAGCAGCACCTGCTCGCGGCAGAACTGGTTCTGGTCGGCGTACTCGAGCATGGCGTGCAGTTTGGACACAAAGCGCTCCTGGCGCTCTTCAAAGATTGCGGGCGATAGATAGATCTCTGTCTGTCGCTCGTTCGTCATAGTAAGGCTACAACCCACACTGCGCGGAATATACGTGATGATGCCTCTTTGTGCCAAAGAGACCAATAACTGATGCGTAGCATCATTATCCGCTTCGCGGACGTATTGCAAATCGGTGTAAATG
Source organism: Paludibacteraceae bacterium (assembly GCA_017423085.1). GTDB lineage: Bacteria > Bacteroidota > Bacteroidia > Bacteroidales > Paludibacteraceae > Colicola. The sequence goes on from JAFPGA010000057.1 coordinate 1,549, forward strand.
CCTGTGTACGAGCGCATCAACTGGTCTAATAACTCCGCTTGCTCATACGACAGATTATATTCGCCCAACTGATGCCGGGCTACCAAGATCTGCACACGCGGTTGCGTCTCGTGCTCTTCCTCAAACTCAATATAGCCCGCGTGCGTTAAGATATGCAGGGCAGAGTAGGTTTGTATCACGGGCAGCTTCATCACGTGGCACAGCTGGTCTATATGCAGCGTAAAGCGGTGTCCTAAACCGCTGCCGGCACCTATTTGCAGAAAATCCATCGTCTTGTGATAGACCTGCTCCACAAACTCTTTCGGCGGATAGGTATCGACGGCGCGTTTCTTGAGCTTGGCTTTGTCTTCCTGCTCGTTGTACAGCAGCACCGCATATGCCGTCTGTCCGTCTCGCCCGGCACGACCGGCTTCCTGATAATAACTCTCCAGATGCGAGGGCAGGTCATAATGAATCACCAACCGCACATCGGGTTTGTCAATGCCCATACCAAACGCGTTCGTCGCTACAATGACGCGTGTCTTGCCTTCCGTCCACGCCTGTTGCCGCTCGTTCCGCTCCTTGGTCGTCAGCCCCGCATGGTAATAATAAACCTGTAACCCGTAACCCGTAACCCGTAACCACTCACTCAATTCCTGTGCTCTTTTCCTGTTGCGCACATAGACGATGGCGGAACCCGGCACTCTGGACAGGATATGAGCTACCTGTTCCTCTTTCTTGTCCGTGCGACGCACCACATAGATCAGGTTCTCGCGGTGGAACGATTTGCGCAACACGTTCCGCTCCGCAAACCCTAATTTGTCCTGTATATCGTCTATCGTCTCCGGCGTAGCGGTCGCGGTCAGCGCCAATACCGGCACATCAGGCAGCAGCGCACGGATAGCTGCGATGTTCAGATACGACGGACGAAAATCATAACCCCATTGACTTATACAGTGCGCTTCATCGACCGCAATCAGCCCTATCGGCAGATCCGCCAAGCGTTTTCTAAACTCCTCACTCTCAAGCCGTTCCGGCGAACAGTACAGAAAATGATACGGCCCGTACAGACAGTTGTCCAGTGCCACGCGTTGCTTGTCCCAACTCATGCCGGTGTAGATAGCTGCCGCATGGATTCCGCGTGCTTGTAGGTTCGCTACCTGGTCACGCATCAACGCGATCAGCGGCGTGATGACCAGACACAGCCGTTGCTCGGGATCGGCATGACCCTTGACGAGGGTAGGAACCTGAAAACAGATACTCTTACCGCCGCCTGTCGGCATGAGCGCCAGCGTATCTTTGCCGGCTAACACGGACGCAATGATCTCCGCCTGTAACGGCCGGAAATCCTCATATCCGAAATATGTCTTCAGTGCCTCACGTGCTGTCATTGCCTGTAAAAAATTTTGCGCTGCAAAATTACAACAAATTTTGCACATATGCAAAAAAAAATGCCAAAATCTTGTGTATGTCAGAAAAAAGCAGTACCTTTGCACGCAGAAAACGTGCACAGATGAACGATAAAAACCCAATGAAGATATGAAAAATGTAATTTATCGCGCCCAATTTTTAATAGCAGCATCCCTGATTGCTGTGAGCATGATGGCGCAGGAGAAGTTCTCTTTTGTCATCCAAGGCAGTGAGAATATGTACAATCAAGTGCGAGTAGTCAACCATACGTCGTTGCAGGATATCCGCTGCCGCGTAGTGGTGCTGGACGACCAAGACAACATCCTCTCTGTCTATGGCATGTACAACCTGACCGGGTATGACGATACGGACTCGAACACGAGTCGCATCTACCGCGGCACGAAGATCGGTCTGCAGTTCCCCGACGATTTCGACCATGAGTTGTTCTATACCGTCGAGTACCGGGACTATCCGCTCTTCGATGCGGTCGATATCATCCTCTATGACAAGAACAGCGACTTCAACTCCGAGTTCTGATTACACAAGAGGAATAAAACAAACGACTATGGCACAGAGACGATTATTCATTCTTTTAGCGGCATTTTGTTTGGCTGCGTGCGGGAGTCAGAAGCCGCTGACAGACGCACAATATGAGCAAAACATACGCCGGAGCATGCCGTTTGCGGTGAGCGAATTCCGGCAATTAAAGCCGGAGGTGTATACCTTCAAATGCAACACGTATGTGACGTTATTGCCTGACTATGAGGTGGATAACGAAGGGGCGTTGATGATTTGGCGGACGACCTTCAAATCGGCCAACTCCGCACAGTCTCCGCAATGTATCTGGCGCAACATAGTGATTGACAAGCACAACTGCCGCGTGTTGTGTATTGATCGGTTGCTCAAAGATAACAAGACGTTTGGCTACGTGTATGTGCTGCAGGGAGAAACGAAGAACATCCCCAATGGTTTCCATTGGGATGTCACGGACCCACGGCACATGCTCAATGTCGCACCTGTCCTGACTGAGCAAGCCGAATGGTCTGTTGAAGTCCTGAAAACACTAACGAACTAAAATTTTCTTAATATTCTCCGTATTCACAGCCTACATTCTCGGCGCGGAGACGGTCAATGAGCC
>JAFPGA010000005.1 GCA_017423085.1 Paludibacteraceae bacterium
GCGCAGGAGATTTGCGGGGACCTGACACTAGTACGAGAGGACCGTGTTGGACCGACCTCCGGCCAGCCGGTTGTCCCGCCAGGGGCACGGCCGGGTAGCCGCGTCGGGTACGGATAAGTGCTGAAAGCATCTAAGCACGAAGCCAACCTCAAGATAAGATCTACCTGTAGGGTCGTTGCAGACGACGACGTAGATAGGCGGCAGGTGCACGGGCGGCAACGTCCTCAGCCGAGCCGTACTAATCACCCGAAATCTTTCTCCGGCGCTAACCGCGCCGAACGATAAACGTAACGAGGCGTGCGAGAGCCGCTCCGGTTCGTTCCGAGATCGATGAAGTGAGAATCGCGCCGCGCGAAGCGGAGTCATTCCCGTGAAGCGTTCCCCCGATGGTCTTTTTAAGTCATCACAGCCGCGGCGTGCAGAGGTGCGCCGTCCGGGCTGTAAAAGGTAAAACAAGGTGGTCATAGCGTGAGGGTCCCACCTCTTCCCATTCCGAACAGAGAAGTTAAGCCTCACCACGCCGATGGTACTGCGAAAGTGGGAGAGTAGGTAACCGCCCCCTAAGAGGGAGCCGATCGACAAGACCGGCCCCCTCATTTTTTTATACCCACCATGAAAACAATGAACTCCTGTAGCATCAATGTTTACAACATTACCATACTATCGGCGTCTTCCCATGTTGTATCAGGTACTCATTAGCACGTGAGAAATGATGCATCCCAAAGAATCCACCTCTGTTTGCTGACAACGGCGATGGATGCGATGCCGTCAGCACCAGATGGCGAGAACGGTCAATAAACTCACCCTTACGTTTAGCATAAGCTCCCCATAGCATGAAAACAAGATGATCACGTTCCGTAGCCAACTTTGATATCACATGATCAGTAAATGTCTCCCAACCCTTTCCCTGGTGTGATAGTGGTTGATGAGCCGCTACCGTCAGCGTCGCATTGAGCAGCAGCACACCCTGACGAGCCCACCGTGACAAATCACCATTAACAGGCAACGGAGCACCCACGTCATCATGCACCTCCTTAAAAATATTAATCAGCGATGGAGGCATCGCAACACCATCATTGACACTGAAGCACAACCCGTTTGCCTGGCCAACGCCATGATAAGGATCCTGTCCCAGTATCACCACCTTAACCTGATCAAACGGAGCCGCGTCAAAAGCCGCAAAAATCTGCCTCCCAGGAGGAAACACCTGTCGAGACGCATACTCTTGCCGCACATAATCAGTCAATTCTTTGAAGTACTGAGCATCCCACTCACTTGACAAAGCCTCTTTCCATGATTCCTCAATTCTTACAGTCATTTTCGTCGGACTCTTAGCATTCTATATCAGTTATTTAGTATAATGAAGGTAACTAAATCAGCGCTAATAACACCGATTTGTCAATCCTTAATTGCAAAATTACAAAAAAAAAAGTAATTTTGCACCCGCTAACAAGCAATACCATCCATTTCAGGACCCGTAGTTCAATGGATAGAATAAAGGATTCCGGTTCCTTCGATTGGGGTTCGACTCCCCACGGGTTCA
>JAFPGA010000058.1 GCA_017423085.1 Paludibacteraceae bacterium
TTGTCGCAGTCAACCGGTAAGAATCGGAACGAACTATTGCCCGATGTGTACATACCAAATCGACTTTCACCGGCATAGTAACGAAGCTCACGACCTTCTTCTATCTTCTTGGCTACGTTTGTATTGATTGCATAATTCACACCGTCTGTGGTAACTAATGTCCATTCGTAGTTATCGCTGGTGGCAGAATTCGGAACAGCATTATTGCTAATGCCGGTACCACTATTGGCTGCGTTGCTCCACAGGCACTTCTCGTTACCCAAGAAACGAACGCGCGTACCGTAATTCGCATAGCGGTCACCCGAGCCGCCGGTCTTATAGACATTCAGCAGACTATACAACGCAGTAGCAGGACCTGCAGTGACTTTAGTCGGGTTAGTGGTGTTATCTACGTTCACTGCAATGCCGGCATAAGTATTAGATCCGGACATATTGGCAGGCAGCGCGTACCATTGGTCACCGTTCTTGATAGCAATCACAAATTTCTCAGGCAGCGAACGACCATGCACCGTACCGGCAGCGTAAACCGGCGTTTGGCTGCCGCTGTAGTTACTGGAGAACGTAATGGTGGCATCCGCAGTCGTGTTATATGCCGAAGGATTATAAGCAAGAATAAGGCTGGTAGTCAAATCCACATCTTTTGTGACGCTATTGCCATTGGCTCCCCAACCCACGATAGAGAAACCTGCACCCGATACCGATGCACTCAATGTGCTGCTCTTGTCAAAATTAGTTGCCGTTACCGGTACTTCTACTTTGACAAACTGTCCATTGGTACTCGTCACCCACGGCGATGCAGTTGCTTGTACTTTCGGTCCGCACTCTGCATCGGTGGAGTAATAAGTCGTGCCGCCTCCGCCAATAGTAACAATAATCTGCGATATTCGAACCTGAGAACCGGTTGTATTGGTGAAAGTGATTGATGATGCCGAGCCGGACCAATCGCCAGTAGTAATTGTACCAGTAGATGCTCCTGCCTGAACTAAGGCGCCTTGACTATATGTAAAATCAATGGCAGTTATTGCGCTTGAAGCGGTAATAGTCAAAGTATTATTGGCATACATTCGAACAGAAGAACCACTTGTGTAATACAGTGCGCCATCACCCCACGTGTAAGTCACACCGTCAATTACTTTTTCGCTGGCCGGAGAAGCATTTGAATATCCTTGGGCGCTTGATACAAATGTAGATGAACTTCCACTACCTCCTGCTACATTTTTATACACAGCGTAAGCGTCTCCGGAAGATGTCAATTGGGTGATATAAGTCGGTTTGGATGTGCTCTTTGCATAGGTGTTTCCATACCATCCGTCAAATACCCATGCATCGCACGCATCGGCTACATATGTGCCGGTTGTTGGAAGGGTATAGGGATTAGTCTGGTTGCTTAATACAGCAGTAGTACCTTTATAATGAAGTGTAACATTAATTGGAGCCGTAGAAACAGTTATCGTTGCCGTAACAGTTTTAGCATTGTACGAACCTTGGGCTGCTTGTGCGGCTTGTACAGTACATGTGCCGGCTGTCGTGGCGGTGAAACTCGTACCACTGATAGAAGCACCGGTTCCATTAGCCGTTTTAACGGTATAGGTTACTGCTCCGTTACTATTGGAGGTGAAAAGAGTAGATAAGTCCAATGCCGAACCTCCAATGGTATAAGAACCATTATTGAAGGTAATGGTCGGATCTGTACCAGTGCTACCGGAGTAGGTGACAGTAATAGCTGTGATGCGAGCTTGGCCGCTCATAGTCTTAGACCAACTTGTTGTGCTTAAACCGGTATATGAATTATTTAAACCGCCTTTATAACTACTACCACTAAAAGTAAAGGAGATCGCGGTAATATTCCCTCCGGTACTGGAGATTGTTAGAGTACCACCACTATATACACGGAACTGCGTTGTTCCATAACCTTTGCCTGTAGATACCGTAATAGGACTTTTTGTCGCAGAAACGCTACCTCCATCACCAGAGACTCCTTGTCCGGAGAAATCAGATGGGGAGAAATCTTGGGTAAGTCCCCACGCATTAACGCACAAGGCGGTGCAGACAAAAAGAATTGAGAATAAACGATTGAATATTGATCTCATAGGTATTAAATTTTCACGAATATTATTTTTTATTTCTTTATTAATTTAGGGAATGCGCAGGTGCGTACGTGCACGTGACAAAACCGGGACAAAGGTACTACATTTTTTTGAAATGCGCAAATATTTTTGGATTTTTTAGTCAAAAATTAAGAAGAAAGCCCAATTGATCTGAATATAAATCAAACAAAAGAAAAATGCACAATAAAATGTGCATTTTTCTAAAATCACGGAATATATATACGTAGTATATATATAGGGTGTGGTGGGATACGTGATTCCCTCGGTAAAACCTCTAGGTTGCCTTAACCCACGCCGTAGAGTGCGTCTTTGTCGCTTTTTATTGCAGGTACTGGTCTATCAACCGTACCACCAGCGCGTTGAGGTACTCCACCTGATACTCGCCAACTGTGGCTTCAATATGGTCACCTCCGATGCCGCTGTCGTTGGTCAGGAATACATACGTACCATCCGTGGCCATTGCCGTGTAGCGAAGGAAGAACTCTGTGGGTTTGTCCACTCCGCTGGCCGCTACCGGAATGATACGAATACCCTTCTGTGCGTATTGCGGAATAGAGGCATGCAAGCTGGTGATCACGTCGTCCTGATGATGAGGAGGTGCGTCCAGCAGCATGAACGCCAGACGAATACTGTTCTCCTCACGCCAGGATAAGTCTTGCAGACCTACCTCCAGCGCGGTGTGAACCGCCTCGGGATAATCACCTCCGCCATCGGCATGTTGGTCCTCAATGAAGGACACCGTTTGGCTCAGATTGGATGTGAAATTATTCACGCGCGTCAGATAATCGTCCCCTTGGTCGCGATAGAAGAGCGCAGCCGTGCGGATAGCTGCATCCGTGTGATTGCTCTGCACGGTTGTGATGATGTTGGTCAGATCTTGTTTGAGGAACGCAATCTCATCCATCATTGAACCGGTAGCATCCACAATGAAGCAGATGTCAATATTCCGTGTCGGAGTAACCGATGCGGTGCACTCGTTCCACTGCTCTTCGTCGCCCCAATAGGTAACGCTCACTTCCTGATCCAGTTGCTGACCGTTCACTACCAGCGCGAGGGTGGAGTGGTCCACACTCGACACATGTTGCGTCAGTCCGATCCACAGGTTCGTGCGACCGGTGTTATCCGTGCGGCCGGCATAGATAGTGGTGTTATCCGTCTTGCGAATCAACTTCACAGGCACATCGCGCTGAGGCTCACCTGCCTCATTAAGCACACGAACAGCCACTCTGTTATTGGTGTAGAAACCCCAATACTCATTGTACTCAGCGTAATTCTTTCCTGTCGAATCGGTTTCCTGACCAGCCATCAGATGAGACCAGAAGTCCCAATGATCCAAGTCACGCCATTCGCCGGCAGTCAGTTTTCCGGCTTGCGCAGGATTTTGACCTTGATTGCCGGAGTCTCCACCGTCAATGTATCCGTCTTCAGGGTAGACATCCCCGCTGTCAATACCGGGGGAGGTCGGTTCCCCTTCGCGGGAATCTTTCATCGAGCATGCACACAGCAGCGCTGCTGCGCACAGCAATACAGAGAACTTTTTCATATGCTTTATTTTTTAGGTTGTTATACTACTCCGCTGAAGCCCATGAACGCCATTGCCAACAGACCGGCTGTCAACAATGCGATCGGGGTGCCTTGCATAGCTTTCGGCACTTTCGCCAAAGCCAACTGCTCACGGATACCGGCAAACAGTACCAGTGCCAGACCGAAACCGATAGCGGTAGCAAAAGCGTAGATTGTACCGGATAGCAGACCGTATTCAGCTCCGCCCGGCAGCGCTGCCAGCAGTTTCTTCTGATCGGCTACGATCAACGCAACACCCAGAATACAGCAGTTGGTCGTGATCAACGGCAGGAACACGCCTAATGCCTGATACAACGACGGACTCACCTTCTTCAACATGATCTCAATCATCTGCACCAACGCAGCAATGACGAGAATGAAGAGGATGGTCTGCAAGAACTCAACGTGCCATGCTACCAGCAATTGTTGCAACAGATACGTCACTATGGTTGCCAAAGTCAGCACGAAAGCTACTGCGGCACTCATACCCAGCGCCGTGTCAATCTTCTTACTTACTCCCAGAAACGGGCAGATACCCAGGAACTGGCTCAATACGATATTGTTAACGAGTATCGCAGAGATAAATATTAAGAAATATACCATAACGCCTTATTTTTTATTCAGTTTGTTAACAATCGCCATCAGGTAAGCCAATGCAATGAAGGCACCCGGGGCCAATACGAAAATCAAGGTAGCGTACGAACCGTCGTACACTGTATTGCCGAAGATCTTACCGGAACCCAGTAACTCACGAACCAGACCGAGCACGGTCAGCGACAACGTGAAGCCCAGACCCATTCCGATACCGTCCAGCGCACTCAGACCAACGCTGTTCTTAGCAGCGAAAGCTTCCGCACGGCCCAGCACAATACAGTTCACTACGATAAGCGGGATAAACAAACCCAACTGCGCGTCCACTGCCGGTGCGTATGCTTTGAGCAGCAACTGAACAATGGTCACGAAGGTAGCAATCACTACAATGAATGCAGGGATACGCACTTTGTCCGGAATCAGTTTCTTTAACATCGATATAACTACATTCGAGCAAACGAGCACGAATAACGTAGCCAATCCCATGAACATACCATTCTTCGCACTGGTGGTAGTGGCCAGCGTCGGACACATACCTAATACCAACGCAAAGGTCGGATTCTCTTTGAGAATGCCGTTCGTCAGTGTTTTTAATGCATTATTCATTTGTTACCTCCGTTTCTTGTTGATGATGTTGGCAATGGCCTGCGCAATGATGGCCTGCGCCATGCTGGCAGTGACCTTGGCACTGATGGCCTGCGCCATGCTGGCAGTGACCTTGGCACTGATGGCCCTCGCCGTGTTGGCAATGACCCTGGCAGTGGTGCTCACCTTCCGGTTTAGCCTCTTCGCTAACCTCCTCGGGATGCAATTGGCTGGCACCGCTGACTGCCTCTACATGAATACCGTTCGATTTCTGGAACGCAACATATGCATTATTGATGGCCTTGATAAATGCCTTCGAGGAGATAGTAGCAGCCGTGATGGCCTCTACTTGATTATTGTTCTCGCTCTTAGCCTTGGTAACCTCGAACTGACCGGTGGCCTGACGACCCAGGATATAACTACCTACCTTGGTGGAATCGTTGAACCAATCACGAATGTGATCACCCAAGCCCGGAGTCTCTTGTTGCTCCAAAACCTGATAATTGATAATCACACCTTCGTTGTCAAAACCAACCATGATTTCTTGCTCACCACCGAAGCCGGTAGCGCCGGTCTCAACGGCTTTACCGATGACGGTACCGTCCTCCAACGCAATCGTGTGAACAACACACATTCTGACTGTGTCTAATTTGGCCGTGTCTTGCTGGTTAGGAGCTGTGATAGCAATCGTATCAATCGACAGATCCTTAATCGTAACAGACTCGTCTGCATTCGGCAGAACGACTGCCTTCAGTGCATTTTGCTTCGCCAGTTCTTGCTGCTGCTTAATAGGCTCCTTGGTCAGCAGATAAACACCTGCCAACGCTCCTGCTGCTACTACGCAGATGAGCACCAAGCTAAGCATCATGTTGGGGAGTGAACTCTTTAATTTTTCCATAACACTTCCTCCTTATTTCTTTTTCTCGCCGAAACGGGTCGGACGAATCTTGTTTAACAATGGAACACAGGCGTTCATAATCAAGATAGCGAACGACATACCTTCCGGATAAGCACCCCAGGTACGAATCACCATCACAAGCACACCAATGCCGATACCGAAGATGATCTTACCCCATGCAGTCATCGGGCTCGTGACATAATCGGTCGCCATGAAGAATGCACCGAGCATCAAACCACCGGTCAGTAACTCATAACCAACGAACTGATAGGTCTCCATGCCGTCCGGTACCATACCTGCCCATCCAAGGCAAGCTGCGAACAACGCAACGGTAGCGATGATCGAAACCGGGATGTGCCAGGTAATCGTTTTCGTGCAAATCAAGATAATACCGCCGAGGATCAGCGCCAAAGCGCATACCTCACCAAGCGAACCACCCATGGCACCGGACAGGTAGTCCCACCACTCGATTTCCGTTATACTCTTAACGGAACCTAAACGTTCTGCCATCGGAGCGTTTTTGTCTAACATGTGCTTGAGGTAATACAGCGGCGTGGCACCGGTCTCTGCGTCCAGATAACCGGTGTCAAAATGCTTGGCTACCGGCCAAGTGGTCATCTGAGCAGGGAAAGAGATGAGCAGGAACACACGTCCTACCAGTGCGGGGTTGAACGGGTTCTGACCCAAACCACCGAATGTCATCTTACCTACACCAATAGCCACTACTGCACCAATCAGCACAATCCACCAATCAATGCTACTCGGCAGGTTGAAGGCCAGCAACAGACCCGTCAGCACTGCCGATAAGTCACCTATCGTTTGTCTTTTCTCTTTGAGCACAAAACGGCTGATCAACCACTCTGTACCTACGCAGGCCAGAATAGAAATTGCCGCTGTGATCAATGCTCCTATACCAAACTGCCAAACCGATACCGCATAAGCCGGCACCAGTGCCAGAATGACAAGAAGCATGTTTTTCCGAACTGAATCACTGCCATGTGCGTGAGGAGCCGGAGCTACAATAAATTGTTTCATATCTTTATTCTTTAAACTTTCAACGTTAAACTTTCAACTTATTTTGCTGAAGCGGCACGCTCACGCAAAATAGCTCCCACTTTGGCTTTACCCGGGCGCATCGAATCGAGCAGACGACGGTTAGCAGGACAAGTATAGACGCAGCAACCGCAGTCGATACAATCCATGATGTCGTGTTTCTCCAACTCATCGTACATCTCCAACTCAGCCAGACGGCTCAGCAGATACGGCTCCAAGCCCATCGGACAAGCCTGTACGCACTTACCGCAACGGATACAGTTCTCTTCCTCCGGACGGATGCTCTCTGCTTCCGGCAGGAACAACAGACCGCTCAGACGTTTGTTGGCCGGCATGTTCTCCACGTGATCCATCGCGCGACCCATCATCGGACCGCCACCGATAATCTTACCCGTGTCTGCAGGTATACCGCCTGCCAGCGCAATCACTTCTTCAATCGGCGTACCGAAACGAACGCTGTAGTTACCCGGTTTCTGCACTTTTTTACCCGTCACGGTCATCACGCGGCTGATCAGCGGTTTGTTCTTCTGTACCGCTTCGTAAACGGCATAGATAGTAGCGACGTTATCTACCACAGCACCTACCTCGATAGGCAGCGCACCGCTCGGTACTTGACGACCGATACAAGCGTCAATCAGCTGCTTCTCACCGCCTTGCGGATACTTCAACTTCAGCGGCAGCACCTCAATACCCAGCGCCGTATTGGCCAACTTGGTCATGTGCTCAATCGCATCTTTCTTGTTATTCTCAATACCGATGATGGCGCGATCCACACCTAAGGCTTTCTTTAGAATCTGAATACCGATGATGATCTCCTCGCCGTGCTCCAGCATCAACTGATGGTCACAGGTCAGGTACGGTTCGCACTCCACACCGTTCACGATCAGCACCTCGGCTTTCTTGCCCGGAGGAGGCAACAGTTTCACATGCGTCGGGAAACAAGCGCCACCCAGACCTACGATACCGGCAGCAGCGATCTTGTCAATGATCGTCTTCGAATCCAGAGTACACGAGCGAACGAGGTCCGGCGTACGATCGATCTCCGGCAACCATTCGTCGCCCTGAACGTCGATATAAATCGCCTGTCCGGGAGCACTCCATGCGTCTGTCCAATCACCAATCTTGGTGACTACACCACTCACCGGCGAACAGATGTTCGCACTTACGAATCCACCGGCCTTAGCCAGCAGTTCGCCTACTTTCACTTTTGCTCCTACTTCAACCACAGCCTGCGTCGGCGCACCGATATGCTGTACCAACGGGATAATAGCCTGCTTAGGCAGCGGGCACTCCGTAATAGGCTGGTGTGCGGAGAATTGTTTGTTGTCATGCGGATGAACTCCGCCTATCTTAAATGTTCTCATAATTCTCTAAACTTTTTCGTTATACCGTTATACCGATATACCGTGATACCGTCATTTTAGACCAAGCGCCAGCGGGAATACCGCTCTCGGTGTTGCCCAAGCTTTGATCTTCTCGGCAATAACCGGATCGAAGCCCTCTTTCTTACCACCTTCGGCAGGGGCTGCGGCAGCCTCGTCAGCCGGAACGAGAATGAGTTTCACTTGCTCCATGGTCGGTTCGCCGCCTACAGGGCATGCCAGACCATCAATACCTCCTGCCTTGACACATGCTTCCGCAAAGTTCCGGCAACCGGCAAATCCGCATCCACCGCAGTTTGCCCCCGGCAACACAGCCGTCACCAAATCAATGCGGGGATCTTCCTCCACTTTGAAGTACTGGCTGACATAGTACAGCAGCACCGCGGCCACCAGACTAATCACGCCCAACACTCCCATAGAAATCAGAATCAGATTCATGATAATTAATTTTTGTTGTTTGTTATGTTTATTAAA
>JAFPGA010000059.1 GCA_017423085.1 Paludibacteraceae bacterium
AGGTGTAATTGAGTCGCGTACGCAACACAAAGCGCAACGGCAAGAAAAACGACATGTCCGCTTTCGCATCTACTCCGTTGATTTTCACTGTGCCGAGGTTGAGCATCGTCCATCTAAACTGCTGTCCCTTCGGATAGGCGATGATCTTGTCCGTCACCCGGTTGTAGTAATACGAAGCTGACACATCGATGTCGAATAGTTTCGTTGTCTTTCTGTATGCCAATTCCACGCTGTGCTGGCGCGCCAACTCGGGTCGTAAGTTTGCATTGCCCAAATCGGTGTAATACAGGTCATTGAACGTCGGATAGCGATAACTCTGCTTGTAGAACGCATTGACACTCAGATCTATCTTCGGATAAGGACGGAAGGAAAGGAAAATTCCGGGAGTGAATTTAGGATTGGTGATTGGTGATTGGTCATTTGTGACAGCCGTCATCAGCACCGATGCTTGCACGCGCAGGTACTCCTTGATATTCAGTGCCGTAGCAGCAGAAAGCCAATGACTGTGACGGGCAAAAGACTCCTTACCATCCGTGAGCAACAGGTTCTCTCGCGCTAAGGTATTGTACTGATAATCATACGCTACAGACACATCCCACCAATTGAACAACTGCACTTTGTTCGCCAGCGACAGATAGACTTCCTGCTGCAGATATTCGTTATTGGACGGCAGCAAACGCTCGTCATAATTCTGATAATGCGTATAGTCATTGGCATACTTAACCAGCAGTCGTGTGTTCCAACGGTTGAACCATTCATCCTGCCATTGTCCCTGCACAAAGGTGTTTCGGTCCCACAGGCGCTCGCCGTTACGCCACACATTGTTCACAATAGCCCCCGGCACTCCACGCTCCGAATAATAGTTATACGCGTGCACACGCCAGAAGCCGGTGGTACGGTAGTAATGATGCAGTCCCAACTCTGCGCGCACAGCGTTGACATCGCCGTTCTGCCGGACAGCCGTGGTATCATACGCCGTCTCGCCGTTGGGCAACACGCGTCGGTAGCGGAATGGGTACTTACCATCCGAATAGACGTACTCTGCATCCATCGTCAGCGACAGCCCGTCTTTGAGTTTTATATCGATACCCACATTCGGATTCGCCAACGCAAACGAACCGAAACGCATTTGTGCCCGCACATGCACTTTCTCATTCTCACGGAAATACGGCTTGCGGGTCGTCAGATACACATTGCCGGCAGCACCGAACTCACGGGCGGATTGGAAGATATCCGATTTCTGACCGTTGAAGAGCGCAATCTCTTCCATATTATCCAGCGAGAACCGTCCCAAGTCCACTTGTCCGTTCTGGGCGTTGCCGAGTTGCACTCCGTTGTAATACACCGCGGTGTGCTGGCTGCCCATCGAGCGCACATTGATCGTCTTGATACCTCCTACTCCGCCGTAGTCCTTGAGTTGCACGCCGGAGAAATAACGCAACGCATCGGCTACGGACAACGCATTAAGACGCTGTAACTCTGCTCCTTTGAGTGTCTGCGGAACAATCACGTCTTTGGTCAGCGCACGCGCAGTCACTTCCACTTCCTCTACCTGGAACTGGCGGTATAACGAATCCAACTCTGCCTCGCTCACCGCGAAAACAGAGTGCGCACAGAGTGCTACAATTAGTATGAGAAAATAGCGTCTTATCATTGTTCGTCCTATTCCAGGAGGACTCTCAACAGCGCAAAGCGTAAGCGATCTGACTTAGACCATTCGGTCATCACAGTTGCCGGTCAGTCCGGGATTCTCACCCGAGTTCTCTTACATCTTTACGATCATTTCTTTGCAGGGTCGGTTGTTAAATCTATCCCTAATTTCTTAAATGTTCTCCAATCCACTTCTTTGAGCATCACCGTCGAGTGTGCCTGACAGCCCTTAAGCAGCGGCAGTGTCTCCAGTGCGCGGCGGCAGTTCTCATCTTGTAGCGAGAGCACAGACAGTGCCACCAACACCTCATCGGTGTGCAGACGCGGGTTCTGACCGTGCAGGTAACTGATCTTCGTCTGCTGGATCGGCTCAATGATGTTCTCCGGTATCAGTCTGACACCATGCTCGATGCCCGCCAACTCTTTCATTGCATTCAATAGCAGCGCAGCCGATGAACCCAACAGCGGTCCGGCTTCGGCAGTGATGATACGCCCGTCGGGCAGTTCGATAGCCGCTGCGTGTGCAAACGCGCCGTCATGCAACGCGCCCGTCAACGCTCTGCGCTCACGCGCCGCTACGGTCGTACGACGGTAAGCGGTATTGATGCCCACTTGCTGCTGCAACAACGCCAATTTCTTAATCTCCGCATCGTTGCATTTGCCGTTAGCCAAGTGACACAGCGCCTGGAAATAACGGCGGATGATCTCTTGCTTGCTGGCTTCCCGCACCGCATCATCATCGCTGATGCAGAATCCTACCATGTTCACACCCATGTCCGTCGGAGACTTGTACGGGCTCTTTCCATAGATCGAAGTAAACAGAGCATCCAACACCGGATAAATCTCCACGTCGCGGTTGTAATTGACAGCCGTCTTGCCATACGCTTCCAAATGGAAGGGGTCAATCATATTGACATCCTGAAGGTCCGCTGTAGCTGCTTCGTACGCTACGTTCAGCGGATGTTTAAGCGGTAAGTTCCACACAGGGAAGGTCTCAAACTTAGCGTATCCCGCTTCGTGTCCGCGAGCATGCTCGTTGTATAGCTGACTCAAACACACCGCCATTTTGCCGCTGCCCGGACCCGGTGCAGTAACAATCACCAGGGGCTGGGTCGTCTCGATATAATCGTTGCGACCAAAACCGTCTTCACTGGAAATCAAATCCACATTATGCGGATACCCGTCTATGATATAATGGTAATAAACACGGATACTTTTGCGCTCCAGACGCTGACGATAAGCATCGGCAGAACGCTGACCTGCATAGTGTGTAATCACCACCGAAGATACCACAAAACCACGATTCATAAACTCTTCGCGCAAACGCAGCACGTCTTCATCATAGGTAATGCCCAAGTCCTGACGGATTTTATTTCGCTCAATATCTTCGGCAGAAATGACAATAACTATTTCTAATGAGTCACGCAACTGTGTCAACATACGCAGTTTACTGTCCGGCATAAAGCCCGGCAACACACGGCTGGCGTGCATGTCGTCGAACAACTTGCCGCCCAACTCAAGGTACAGTTTATTGCCAAACTGCGCGATACGCTCGCGAATATGCTCCGACTGAATACGGATATATTTGTCGTTATCAAATGCTGTAGTCATAACGGGTGCAAAGTTACTACTTTTTTTGCAATTATGCAAGAATATTTTGCATATTTCGAAAAATTATTGTACTTTTGCATCGGAATTATGGAAAAGACCGTTCACGCAGCTGTTGCGGATATAATAAATAAGGTTCACGCGTACATGCGCGCGCACCCCGAGAGCGAACTGCATCGGCAGGGCAAAATGTTCGGGGTGCTGGTTTGTAGTGATCAACAGTATATTGCTGCTTTTTCGGCTCAGTTGGACGGATCGTATTACCATGACGAGTTTGTTCCGCCCGTGTATGACGCGCCTACTCCACCCGTCGGTACCACCAAAGCGGAGTCGCAACGGTTACAACGACTGCTGTTTGCCAACTACTCGTTTCTCAATAGTCAAGGCGAAAGTAAGAACCTGTTGGATATATTCAAAGACGAGCAGCCTATTCTGTCGCCCGAAGAATGGTTTTCTAAGTCAGCAGTCAGCCATCAGTCATCAGCTTTCAGACTGCCGCCTTCTGGAGCAGGTGAATGCTGTGCTCCCAAACTGCTGCAATTTGCATTTGCGCATGGTCTGAAGCCTATAGCATTAGCCGAGTTCTGGGTAGGTGCGCCATCCAAGACAGAGATACGCAGAGAGGGTGTTTTATATGCGCCCTGCTCCGGCAAATGCGTGCCGATTCTAAGACATATGCTGCAAGGAATAGATGTGAACATTATCTCGGACGATGTGCGCCCGCGCACCACTCCTGCGAGCATTGAAGTCATCTATGAGGACGACTATCTGTTGGTCGTTAATAAACCGGTAGGCATCCTCTCCGTGCCGGGCAAGACCGACGATCCCTCGCTCGCTTCTATTCTGACCGAACAGCGAGGATACCCCGTAATGCCGGTTCACCGTTTGGACCAAGACACCAGCGGATTGCTGGTACTCGCAAAAACAGCAGAAGTATATAAAACGCTGCAAGCCTATTTCCAACGACGTGACATACTCAAGCGCTACGAAGCCATTATAAAGGGACAAGGTGACAATGTACAATGTACAAAGGATGGCATGATTGACCTTCCGTTACTGCCGAATCCTTATGACCGTCCGCGCCAAATGGTGAATCATGAGCACGGCAAAGCGGCTGTCACGCGGTACTGCATTCGCCAACAACGTGCAGACGGCACTGCGCTGGTGGATTTCTATCCGCTTACCGGACGTACGCACCAACTCCGTGTCCACGCGGCGCACCCCGACGGACTGAATGCGCCTATCCTCGGCGACCGGCTCTATGGAGGAGCACAGGCAGACAGGCTGATGCTGCACGCAGCGGAAATACATTTTGTGCATCCTACTACAAAAGAAGAGATGCATTTCTGCATCCCTTCCCATTTTGAAATTTAGACGTTAGCCATTGGCTTTTAGGCCTTATCACCATCTTTCTGCTGCGATTCTTCGTCGTCCTCATCATGGTGGTAGTAGTAATACGAGCGATAAGCCTTGTCGTCCTTGGTAAACTTGCCATACAGCTTGCCGTATAACTTACCATAACTTCTAGCTTTTCTGTTATTGCTACCATAACCATAGCCGTAACCGCCATATCCACCATAACCAAGGTGTCCGTAACCGTAACCGCCATAACCACCGTAACCATAACCGTAACCGGAACCGTACGAGTGACGACCTTCTGTCGGGATATCGGACAGCACGATTTGTACTTTCTCCATGTTATCTACCACTTCCATCATCTGCTCCAGCGTCTGCTTGCAGAACGATTTATTGGTCTGCATACAACGGATAACGAACAGACACATGTCACTATGCTCAATGATGGAGTACGCGTCCGGCACCAAACCGATAGGCGATGTATCAATAATGATGAAGTCATACTCCTCACGTAGTTTAGCCAGCAACTCTGCCATTTTGGTGGAGTGAACCAATTCACCTGGGTTAGGCGGAATAGTACCTGCACGCAAGAAATCGAAGCCGAACGGCGTATCTTTTGTCAGTATATCTTCCAACTCGCAGTCACCAATCAAATAGTTAGACATACCGTCACCACCTTCCAAACCTAACTTGGTGTGGATATTCGGTTTACGAAGGTCTAAGTCTACCAGCAACACTTTCTTGCCGGTCATACCATATAGCGCAGCCATATTGGTAGAAAGGAACGTCTTACCGTCACCGGACTCCGTGGAGGTCACACAGATAACCATCTTATCTTTACGCTTGAGCACAAACTCCACACGTGTACGGATAGCACGAAGCATCTCCGCATAACTCGAACGAGGCGAAGCACGCACAAGGGTCGGATTCTGGTTCTTTGCATGACGTAAGGTTCCTATAAGACGGAAAGATTTGAGTTTGACAACATCCTTCGGAGAACGGATCTTGTTATTGAGCAACTCGCTCAATACAATGAGTACCAAAGGAATAAGGAAACCTACAACTAAATAAGTAGTAGTCGTTTTCTTCTTATCCTTCGAGTTCATTATATACAGCGTACGCGCCTTATCCATAATAGAGTTATCCGGCGTGTTCGATGCTTTCTGAATTTCTGCCTCGGCACGTTTCTGCAGGAAGAAAGTGTAATAGTTGTCATCGATGCGGTAACTACGCTCGATAGCCACCATCTGCAACTCTTTCTCCGGCAGCGTCTTGATAGATGCTTCTACTTCCTGATAACGCTTACGCAAGTCCGCTTTCTCTATCTCGAGCGAAGCTCGCATCGAAGTGACTACTTCCTCTATAGCTGTCTTGACATTATCAATATCTTTAGTATATTTGGCATAATAGACATTGCGCTCAGTCAATTCGCCGCGTTGGATACGCAGGTCATTCAACTGCTGTACCAGACTCATCAACATCGGTTCATCCACACCCATAGTAGTTGGAGCAATGACAGCACCATTCTCTATATTGGTATGAATATAATTGATCAGATAGTCAAAATAGGTCTCGCGCAAGCGCAATTCCATAGACTGCTGATCATATGCTGCCACCAAACTCATCAACTGACCGGCATATGAATTGACATCTACGAACTTATTCTCTTGACGGAAATCAGTCATTGCACCTTCGCTCACCTGCAATGAAGCCTGCAGATTTTCCAACTGCTGGTTGATGAACTTGATCGAGTTCTCCGCTACTTCGTTCTTCTGCTCCAGATTCTGCAACAGATAAATCTGCGCCAGTTTATCCAGATACTCACAGTCACGTTGCGGAGTTTCACTAGTCATGGACAAAGCCAATACAGTTGAACCTTCCGAGACAAAAGACAACTGCAGACGACTCATAAACTCGTTTACTAAATCTTCATGAGAACGGAAGCGGAAATACAACTTGGTATTTGAAAGAAACTCTGTTGGCCATACAACAACATCGAAGTATTGGCAGCTAACCGGTTCTCCAAAATGCGCATCCAGTTCCAAGGGCACATTATCATCCGTAGATGAAATATGTACCATTCCTTCCTGACGTAAAGTTATTTGGAACAACAGACCATATGCACGAGGATCAACGTGAGTCGGCTCTACCACTACAGGCGTTTGTCGATACAGATTACGTGTCTTGAACCGACCTTGGGTGATATACTCCACTTGCAGGAAAGGCAAAGAATCCACTACTCGACTGGTCAAGTCATACGACTGGAGCATGATCATCTGGTTCTGCACATTCTTCATACCTGCATCTACGCCAAAACCTTGCATCAATGCCAAGTTTGCTCCTCCATAGCCGGAATTTTCCTTAATCACAATCGTGCCTTGCGAAAAATAACTTGGAATCCAGCGCCTGTTCTTCAACATAGCCATACCCATTGCAATTGCCAAAGCAATCACAAACAGATACCAATAATGCAAGAACGTGAACAACCACTCCAACGGATTGAAGTTTACCGAGTTCTCTTCATCATCTCCTCCTTGCTGTTGAGGATCCTGCTGATAATACTGCTGATTACCACCACCTTGGTAATAATAGTTATTATTACCCCCAGGCTGGTAATACTGATTGTTGCCTCCGGGAGTATAATATGCATTGTTACCACCCGGTGTGTAATATTGATTATTGTTATTCATAGTCGTTATCTGTAGATGTATGCTACATAGTTCAATACGGTTGTTAATAAGGCTACGCTACTGGTTATCAAACCGATAAAGCCCGAATAACTCGGCACGGTGTAGAAACTGTTAGGCGTACGAGCCACATAAATGACATCATTCGGATAGATGTAGTAGTATTTCGAATCGATAATACTGTTCGTACGAATATCAAACTCCAAAATCTCCGGTTCCTCTCCGTTGTCGCGCGGACGAATGATGCGTATATGACGGCGATCACCACTGTTCATCACATCGCCCGTCATTGCCAGTGCCTGGAAGATGTTCATCTTCTCTTTGTAGATGTAGTACTGACTCGCACGCGCATCTCCGATTACCGAGAAATATTTGTTATACAGCACTACCTTGACATCTGCGTCGGGGATGATCTCCCGGAACGCAGCACGAATCGTATCCTGCGCTTCCACTTCTGTCAAGCCTTGCACTTTAATCGGTTTAAGAAACGGCAGATCAATCGTTCCGTCTGCATAGACACGGTACGAGTTGGCATATTGACTGCTGACAGACGTATTCGTTCCCAACATCTTTGTCATCGTTTCATCCATGGTAACCAAGCGATAGATGATCTCATCGTTCACGCGGATGCGGTACGGCTCATAGGCCACCGAATCATACTGTGGCAATCTGTTCTGCTTGGTCGGTTCCTGCAGATAACCAATCACACGGTGACTATAACAACTGCTCATCATCACAGCAACGAAAGCGAGCAATAATATATTCAGCTTTTTCATTGCGCACCTCCTTCCCCATTAGACGAGCTACTACCTCCGCCCTTCGGATAATATTTGTTCACGTGGTTGATACCCGTTTGAACTATTGTGTAAATCAGCACTCCGAACGAAACGGTGGCTGCTGTCACGCTAATCACGGTCGTCACGTGGTTGACACCAAAACTATAACCCGGTATCTGACGAATATAGATAATATCGTTCGGCTCGATGTAATAATACTCCGAGTTGATGAGGTCTTTCGAGCGGGCATCAAACGTCTTGATGGTCGTCACGCCGTTCTTCTCGCGCACCAGCTTGATCTCCTTGCGGCTATTGAACTCACCCAAATCTCCCGCCATAGCCAGTGCCTCAAAAATGGTCATTTTCTCTTTATTAATCATGTATCGTCCACTCTGCGCACCGATAATCGAAAACGAACGGTTCACGATGTTCACTTCCACCGAAACGGTACTGTAGCCAGGCAGATCTTGCAATAAGGTACTCAGCTCATCTTCCAAAAGCAGCTTCACTTCGCGTGTCGTCAAACCTTTCACTGGTAACTTGCCGATAGTCGGAAAATCAATATTACCCTCTTCATCCACCAGATAAGTATATAAATCGTACGAACCGTACATTCCTCCGTTACCAATCTGCTGGCGCATTTGTGAAGCACTTGTACCACCGTAATTGTACATCTTCTGTATATTCTCATCTAGCGAATAGACATATACATATAATCGATCGCCAATTCGTAGCTGATAATCCTCAAAGGCCAGTGTATCCGCGTAAGACGGGATATACTTGTCCGGCTCCTGCATATAGTTCACTTTGCGCGCTGTCACACAAGACATCATCACCAAAGCAACTATCGCAAGCATAACTATGTTTCTAAGTTTAATCATTCGTAATTCTTAATTTTTAATTTTTAATTACGATTTATCGTTTCTCGTCCCATCCAAACGGGTGATTTGCCAAAGGCAATTTTGCCAAGGGGTGATAATCGCCTACCAAACCTATCGGCTCGCTGTGACGAATCTGAGCAACGGTCTCAATGCACGGACGTGCCTCCGAGATGCGAAAACCATTACCTGCCAATATCTGCTTGTAACTCTCGGTGTGCAGCTCTGTGAAGCCTGCC
>JAFPGA010000060.1 GCA_017423085.1 Paludibacteraceae bacterium
CATAAATGGCAGTGCTGCAACTGCCTGGTTATATGTTAATTCTGCGAGTGCTTCGTTTTGGGGGTTGTGCCCGTTGAGGGCGTTGAAGAAGCGTAATAAACCAATCTTACCACCCCCTTGACTGAGGATGCAGACGATACATATGTTCTGCAGCCCGACAGCGGAAGAGATGATATCCAGATCGGTGTTGCCCAGTTGGTGCCGTGCCAAGGCGTAGGCATCCTCTTCGTATTGGTTTCGCATCTGCCGGACATCTCCCAAAGTGTTGCACCCAAGCGCTTTGAGCACCCGCAGATAGCGGATAAGCGGAACTTCCTGTATCTCCGCCTGATTGATGGCTGCGATGCGTTTGTTGAGTGCATCGAACGGCTTAGCCTGGAGATAACTGTTGAACGTGTCACCGTCTAATTGGACATCGTCCAATTTGCCGTTTTGCACGAGTTGCTGGACTCGACGGCGGTAATCGCTTATCTCCATGCGGATTCGGCTGAACTCGTCATCTACCATTTCCAGCATGCCCGCCAGACGGTTCATTCGTCGCAGGTACTCTCGCGGTATCTCCACACCGGATTTGTATCCGGTGTCATGGTTGATGGCTGCCCATGCGTGTTGCAGGGTAGTGCGCAGTTGGAGTTCGAAACGGTATTCATAACCGGGCAGCCGACAGATATAGTGCAGCGAGTTGTAACCGAAACTGTCCAACTGGTGCAACCGTCGTTTGTCAACAGAGTTGTTCCAGTCAATCTCAAAGAGCTGCTCAGCCATGGCTGCGATGCGGTCCACGTCGTCGGTGTAGAATGTGATGATACGCGCACCGAGAATATCGGTGATGTCACTGAGACTGGCGTATTTGCTTCCCTTGAGTGCCAGTTTGCCCTCCAGACTCTTCTCGGTTTTGATGCGTGCCTCGACTGCGGTCACTTCCAAACCATTGCGCTCCAATGCTTCGCGGAGAGTGCGCTTCACCTCTTCCTGCATCTTCTCAAACACAGGCAGCGCTTCGCGGTACTCCTCCAGAATCATTTCAGAGTGAAGATCCATAATTAAATAATCTCAAAAAGACTGATAAATCCGGTCATCATGAAAACCTGGCGGATGTCGGCATTGATATTACGTACCTGCAGCTTACCTCCACCGGCTGCCGATGCCTTACGCAGGGTAAGGAACAGACGCAGACCGGATGAAGAGATATACTCCAGATCCGAGCAGTCCAAAATAATATGTTTGTCTGCCTGTTCTGCCAGTTTTTGAATTTCCGGTGTGATTTCGGCAGCGGCTGCAGTGTCCAGTCTGCCGGTCAGACGGGCAACAATCGTGTTTCCGTCTTGTTCAATGTTGATGTTCATAACACTATAGGTTTTTTGTCAGTATCAAAATATTCTTATTGTCTTTCCGTTCGTAGCGAACCTCATTCATGATCTGCCGTACGAGGAAGATACCGAGTCCGCCGATAGGACGGTCTTCTGCCGACTGCGTGATGTCCGGTTCTTCCTGTTGGGTAGGATCGAAGGGCACGCCGCTGTCGGTGATGGTGAACACGATCTGCTCGGCGGATTTGTCTGCTTCTACAAGCACTTGTCCGCTTTGACCCGGGTAAGCATACAGCATAACGTTGCTGACGGCTTCTTCGAGTGCCAGATTAATCGGCATGTTCAGGTCCTGCGGCAGCCCAAGGGTGTCGATCCATTCTGCCAAGGTCGGTATCTGCTTGATATCATTGCGCATGACGAGTGTGAAATGGGTGTTGGAGTCGTCCTTGTGCCCGGCAGTCGGGGATGGGTTCAGCATCCGAACGGCGAACATGGTCAAGTCGTCACTCTGCTGCGCTTCGCCGACGAAGGCGGCAACTGACTTCTGCATAGCAGCTACCAATTCGCCCGGCATCAACTGCGCGTTCTTCTCCAGGCACTCGTTCATCCGCTTTTCTCCGTATAACTCGTGCGCGCTGTTCTCCGCTTCGGTCAGGCCGTCGGTGTAGAGGAACAGGGTGCCTCCGAGTTCCAGTTGCGCTTTTTGCTCTTCGTAAGTAAAACCGGCCAATACGCCTAACGGTAGGTTCGGTTTTACCGGAAGCGGACGGCAGGAGGCAGCGAGTAGGATGGGCGC
>JAFPGA010000061.1 GCA_017423085.1 Paludibacteraceae bacterium
ATATCTACTACCGAGAACCAGTACTTTTCCTTCTCCTCATCCCAGACGATGCGGACTTTCTTTCCTTCAAAAAGTTGTATAGCGAAATTGTCTTCCATAGTAAAAACCTTTGCGACTGCAAAGGTACAAAAAAAATCTGACATATGCAAATCTATTTATATTTTTTTTGCCAAATATTTGGCATTTCACAATTTTTGTAGTACCTTTGCAGCGAATTTGGAAAAGCGATGTTCATCCACATTGATTGCAATAATTTCTTCGTCAGTTGTGAGTTAGTCTCACGGCCGGAATTGAAGGGGACGCCTGTCGTCGTTGCCAATGATAATGGTAACAACGGCGGCATCATTCTTGCGCTCAATGCGGAAGCAAAAGCCGTCGGACTCAAGCGCGGAAATCCGTTGTTCCAGGTGACGGAGATCATTGAGAAAAAGCAGGTGACGGTCATTGACGTGCATCATCATCTGTATCACGAAGTGTCGCATCGGATCATGGACGAGGTGCGCCGAACGGAGATGGTGCTGGATTTTGTGCAGTACAGCGTGGATGAGTTCTTCGGTTTCATGCCGGAAGACGACCCTACTCTGCTTCGTGAGTACCTGCAGAAGCTCAAGGACCTTATTATGGAGAAAACCGGCATTCCCGTTAGTTGCGGTGCGGGGTTGAGTTACACACTCGCCAAGACAGCTACCTGGTTTGCCAAGCGGTACCCGGCGTATCACGGTATCTGTATCATGCCTACCGACAAGCGCGAAACAGCGCTTGCCAAAGTGCCGGTGAAAGATGTGTGGGGCATCGGGCGACGGAGCATCAAGAAAATAGAGACGCAAGGCATTCAGACAGCGCTCGACTATACGCATCGGTCGGAAGCGTGGGTGAACCGCCAGTTCGGTATCACGGGCGTGCGCACGTGGAAGGAATTAAAAGGAGTACCCGCGATCACCCTTGCGAGTCATGAGCGACAGAAGTCCATCATGTACAGCCGCACGTTCGCGCACATGACAAGCAACAAGACCTTGCTGCTGCGTGAGTTGAGTAATTATGCGTCTGCTGCTACACGGCGTTTGCGTGAACAGGGTTCGCTCTGCCAAACAGTCACACTCTTCCTTGCCACCAACCGTCACCGCGCAGACCTGCCGCAGTACTACGCAGATGATACGATTCGCTTGAGTACCGCAACAGACGATTCCGCGCAAGTTATTCAGGCGGTAACAGTGCTGCTGGAGCGCATCTACAAAGAGAGTTATCAGTATAAACAGGCCGGTGTCATCTTAGGGCAGTTGCAAACCAACCAAGGTGTCCAACTGAACCTGTTCTCCGCTGATCAAGTGAGCGAGCAAGCCAAACAGAAACGACTCATGCAAGCCATCGACGGCATCAACAAACGCTTCGGTAGCAATCAGATACATTTTGCGATCCAAGGCACCGAAGCGGACCAATCCGAGCAGCCAGCCGGGTTCATGCGACCCCATAAAATAGAGGAAAACGAAAAAAATGAGGGGTAAAATGCATTTTTTTGCAAAAATATTTGGTCATGTCAAAAAAAAGCAGTACCTTTGCACCCGCTTTCGTCAAAAGAGACGATTTATAGGGTGCTATCGTCTAGTGGCCTAGGACAACGGCCTCTCACGCCGTAAACCCCGGTTCGAGTCCGGGTAGCACTACAAAAAAAGGAACTTTCGGGTTCCTTTTTTGCTACCTGGCGACAGACTCGAATCCGGTTGGAGTCATTTTTTTTTGTAAAAAATGTAAGAATTATTTGCACATGTCAAAAATTATTACTAATTTTGCAGTCGGAAAGGAAATGTACACATTGTACCGATGAAAAACAAAGTTCTTCTAATATCCATTTGGGCGGCTGTCATGCTGATGATTTCCCCGTATATAGACGCCAAACAGGGGCATGACAATATCGTATGGACGAAACGACCGAATTCAAAAAATGGATTGTACACTACCAAGAACTATTTTGTATCGAACGGTGTAAGCTTATCGGCTTTCGGTATGTACTATTTCGGCGATGTTGATAACGAGGGTGTTGCTTTCACCGGAGGTTTCAACTTAAACAACCTCAGTCTGGGCGGCGGTTTGAGTTTCTCTTATCAGATGCCGGCCGGCAACCACTGCAACCTGCGTTTCTCTGCTTTGGGAGGTACCCTGCGCGGTAACAACGAACTTAAGTTCAACAGTCTGGCCGAGCCGCGAGACGACTACCGCCGTTTCAGTGCGTTTGTGATACAGCCATCATTCGGTGTACAGTGCTACCCCTCCACTTCTGCCGGTTTTTATCTGTATGCCGGTGTCGCTTTAGGCGTCAGCATCATCAATGACTATCAGTTCTATTACTATAAGCGTGTGGGAAGCCAGAAGGAACGCACGTTGCTACAAGGCAAAACCTTCGGTTTTCTGCCGATGATTCAGTTGGGTTTAGGTTACAGCTGGCGTTTGACGGCAGCCTGGTCCATGAGCGCAGAGTTGATGATTCAAGAAGGATTGCTTGATGCACACTATCTCAACCTGGACGGTTGGCCCATGGCTCCCGGACAGAACAGTGACGGTGCAGAGTTAGGCAGTTCAGGTTTGACGTATATCAACCGTTACGGACAAGAGTCACTCCACTGGAATGACGGTTGGTTCCAAATCGGTCTCACTGTCACTTATCATTGGCGTAACTGCGAGACCTGCCGCCTGAACACCTATCACCGCGTTAAGATGCGCCGCAGATAAGATCAGCACTCAAAATCCAAACACGTACGCAATTCAGTATTCGGGCGGACTACTCCGTTCGCTACAGCTACGTGTGCCGGATGAACGGCATAACCCTTGAGCGATTCAAACGAATCCAACGTGCTGTCCAACATGATATCCGCATTGCTGGTCTCCAAACGACCGTCTATCTGCACGTGGATATCCAATAAGCCGGGAACCTGACCTTTCAGTCCTTCCAGTCCCTGTTTGATGGCGAGTGCTGTCTCGCGTTTCTGCTCTGCGCTCAGTTCCGAACGCAATTTCCAAAGAATAATGTGCTTTACCATAAAAACAATGTACGATTTACAATGTACGATGTACGATTTATTTACGATTTATATTATTTACCATTTATTTTTTTGCAGTATAGATTGTTGTGATACCGAAGGTAAGGGGAATGAAGCGGGTGTCGGAGAAACCGGCTTGGCGCATGTGCTGCGCAAAGGCTTCGCCCCAACAGAAGGACTTGACGCTTTTGTTCAGATAGGTGTACGCCGTCTTGTCATGGCTGACCATGCGTCCGACCAGCGGTAACACATGCGTAAAATATATATCGTATAGCGCGCGCA
>JAFPGA010000062.1 GCA_017423085.1 Paludibacteraceae bacterium
CAACATGTATAAATACCCTATCATTCAGACCTACATTAAAGGAGATTCCAAGGTAGCAAACTTCGGATTTACTACTGGCGATGGCAGGGCTGTTGATAGTGGAATATGCACCGATATGTCGGACATGCAAAAGATGTTCTTCTTCCGTCCGTCAGGTGGTTACGGGTACAAGATGGCAATGGGTTTTTATGCTTCAACAGGTACTTATGCAGGTAGGTATTCCACAATAACCGACCACTTCCAAGATGATAACTTCCCGACATTGTTTGCCGATGGTGGCGGTAACTATATGATAACACTTTCATATATCAACGACTATTCTGGTACGCATTGGTGGTTTGAAATGAGGCAAGCTGGTTCGGGCATAGTTGCACGTTATCCGCAGGGTAGTACAAATTACATAAACAGCTTCGACGACTTGTTGAGTATGCACAATATAACATTCGGCAATACTATATTCACTTGCAGATTATGGATTGCTGGATGCCGTCTGCTTACAGACGTTCCGTTGAGCGGTACTAATGAGGGGAAATTGGGTGAAGATGTTGACGATATAGCAAGTCAGTCGTTCAGATATGGAAAGCATGTTGAAAGCAACGATATATTAGTATGCAGCCGTCGTGTGTCTGCTACTGACAAAGGATATGGCAGGATAGAAAACTCTGACGAGTATTATGACACCCCAGACGATACATATAAATATGTCCCATTGAACATGGAATCATGGGCGCAAGGTTGCTCTATATGGGCGAGGGAAAGATTGATTAATACTGTCGAGAAATATATTTACAAGAGGCAATATCTTGTACCAGACTTCTACCTCTTCACAGATGCTGTCCGTGCCGTGATACAGAAGATTGACTCGGCAATAGTGTTCGAGGACAGCGACTCGCACTTCCTCGCCGACGCGACGAACCCTGTCAGCGGCAACCCGCAAGGTCCGCTCTACATCAGCCAAAAAAGCAATGTCCTCAACCTCGGCTACGATTATCCAGCGTGGCAGGCACCTGTCAAGTGGTCGCAGATTGAGACCTTCTTGAAGAACGCCCTCGGCTGCTACTGGGACTTGTACGAGGATAGCAACGGCGTTACGCACCTACGCATCGAGCATCAGTTCTTCTACGACAACGGAGGTACTTACAACCCACAAGGCAACCCGTCGGCAACTATCGACCTACTGCATAACCGCTTCGATGTGGCGACACGCCAGCCGCAAGCGTTCCACACGAACCGCTGGAAGTGGGACGTGGACGGCAACGGACTTTACTCGTCTGCATGTCGCTATGAGTACGGTTGGATGGACACACAATCGGCAATCTTCGACGGCGAAACAGTCGAGGTGCCGGAGGAATACCGCCTTTTCACCGACGACAAGACAGAGGAACGCAAGGTGGACTGGTTCAGCAGCGACATCGACTTCCTCACCGCCGTACAGGCCGAGTGCAGCAGCGACGGCTTTGTGGTGGTCATGGAGAGTTACACGAATCCTGGTTGGATTGTCAGCGGCCACGAAAACTACAGCGGGCAGAACTATCAGTTATCCTTTGAGTATTTGCAGCCGTTGTACCTCGTCTATGGCATCTACGCCGAGAAGGTGCAAATAGGCGAAGGCGACCCGTTCCAGACAACGAGCAATGCAAGGATGCGCACCTCGGAGGTGTCGTTCAATCTGCTCGAAGGCGAGTGGGCGGAGCCGAGCGACGTGCTTATTACGGAAGTTGGGGAAGGAGTGATCGACACACTGACCTACGACATGAGCAGCGAAAAATGGACTGCAACGGTGAGATATAATAATGAATAATATATAATATATATAGTTATGACTATAAACAACAATCTTATGAACCCCGTCCCGCTGTGGACGAGCAAGAACGACTGGTACTGCAAGAAAGCGACCAACCACGGGAATTGTGTACCGCCGGTATTCCCTACGGGCATGATGCCAAAAATGGCGTTGACGGTGGTGGGCGCACCAAACAGCGCGTCAAGAAGCATAACAATCACTCAAGACCACGGAATGCCGATCTCTTATATACGCACATATACTGGTAACGTGTCTCCGAATCCGAAGAACCAAAACAATTTCAATGGGGTTCTTAATACTGGAGAGCATAGCGGGCAAGAACCAATCATTCTCATTACTAACAATAACGGGGTATGTAGTGTGAAATTCATGTATTGGGTTTTTGACCTGCATGGCGATGGTTATTATAGAACTAGAAGTGTTTATCTTTACGACGATAATGAGGCGGTAGAAAATATCAGCAAAGATATAATTGAGGTTGGTGGCCATGTGTTCCAAGTAAATATAAATGGGACAAATTGCACGTTCAAGATGAGTGCCGTTAATTTGGACTATTATGCTTCTCGTTCAATATCTGTTATATTAAAGAGATTGTCAGACGAAATCACGGTCGCAACCCGGTCTTTTAACGGAGAAATTGAAGGTTGCGGTATTGCATATAATACCTTGCGTTCAGGCAGTATGTTCCTTGGCGGCAAAAACTTCACAGGTACATTTGCCGACGGAGTTTACTACATTCAGTTTACACTTGACGGCACGACATATTACAGCGAGCCGTTTATGTGGCTCACCAACCTCAACCAATACCTTCATGTTGTCTACCGCCGAAGCACACCCGTTGTCACCACCGACAACTGCATCGTGTTCGAGTACAACGGAACGGCGCGGTCGCTCGAAGCATGGCTTCCTGGGTTGCTTGTGATGCCGCCGTTCACCTTCAACGACGAGGTGGACGAGATAGATGGGCGCAAGTTCGTGCGTAAGCAGGTGTCGTACAAGGATGAGAAATGCGAGTTTATGTGTACCGCCTACTTCGCAGAGTCTATCCGTCTGTTGTGGCATTGCGACATCCGCACGGCTGGCGGCATGAGGGTGGAATATATGGTGCGTCCAGAGATTGATTGGAATACAGACAATCACCTTTGCGGTGTTAAGTTAGAGTTCCAGGGCGACACGGTGATGCAGACCAATGGCACGGCCTCGGCCTACGGCGACAGCAGCGACAGCAGCCACCAGAGTTATGACAGTTCGTTTGACGCAAGTTTTAA
>JAFPGA010000063.1 GCA_017423085.1 Paludibacteraceae bacterium
CATAATGCAACATTTTTCGGAGCAAAGATACTACATTTTTTTAATATACGCAAGAGGAATATGTGATTTTTTGCATTTTTAGGGTGTTTTGGCACAAAAAAACGACTTGCTACACTTGATCGACTTTATGAAATCTACTTTTTTATCAACGAACGGCAACCCGCAAATACGACATGCCGAAATACCTGTTACAACGTCAGCAGCAACTTTTTGACGAGGTCCCTGTTCGTTTAGTACTGTTAGCCCCCTTTAAGGGGGGTAACGTACGTACTAAAGAACGATGGGGGGACCTGTCAAACGCCGGAAGGCATCCGGCACAAAAGAAGAAGAGACCCCGCGGGGCTAACAGACGAAGGAAACTGGACGGAGACGTGACGTACATGTCCGTAATGGTCGCGAAATGGTCGCGGGTTTTACCGCTAAAAGAAAGGAAAGAACCCGCATTCAATGCGGGGCTAAATTTCTTATCTCGCTACGCTCGAATGATTATTTTAATAAAAAATTATTAAAATCTTGCACATATGAAAAATTTTTTGTACCTTTGCAGCCGATTTTAATAGATAGTTATGACAACATCGACCATCCTTCTGATTATAGCCCTCGTGGCATTAGTGATATTCGGTTTTTGGTTCATCCAATATTCGCAACTCAAGAACGAAGAACGCAAGCGGCAGTGGGAGCTCAAACGTGAGTCCCAGAAGTCCGTTTCGCCTATTCGTTTACGCGCGTACGAGCGGTTAGCACTCCTCATGGAGCGGACCAAGCCGGAGCATATGCTGATGGAGTTGCGTTCCAAAGAACCCGAGGCGCTGAGCACATGGACCGTCGGACAGGTACAACAGTACTTGCTGCAAACCATCCGTCTGGAATTTGACCACAACCAGAGCCAGCAGGTCTATGTATCCGACGAGGTGTGGGATCAGATTGTTAATGCCCGCGACCAGATGGCTTCGTTCGTCATCTCGATCGCCGCACAGATACCGGTGAATGCCACCGCGCAAGTGTACGCGCAGACGCTGCTCACCGCTTATATATCCAACGGGTTGACCCCGTCCGACAAAGCGCTGGAGATGCTCAAAGAGGAAGCCAAATCGCTGATGTAAGATGAGACGAAGAATTGCCATATGTCTTCTGTCCCTTGTCCTTTGTACATTGTCACTTTGTACATTTGCCAACGACAGCATCTACAACGGCACACAGGTCAAATTGGATATCGCGTCTCCGGTTCTCACACCGGCACTGAACGGCTGGCAGAAACAGCATTACGAAGTGGCGGTGAACGTGCGGCTCGCACAGCGGTACTACCCGACAGCCGAACTCGGCTACGCTACCAACGGCGGGTTCATGCGCATCGGTTGTGACATCAACCCGCTCAAGAAACACCCGGAGAGTCCGCATGCGCTGCTTGTTGGCGTTCGACTGGCTTCCGCGGTGCAGGAGAAAGGATACACCGATTGTTGGGGAGAGATAGTTGCGGGCTGTCAGGTGGAGATAGCCAAAGTGAACAACACTGCTTTTTATATGGGGTGGATGGGGCGATTCAAATGTCTGTTCACGCGCGACCTCGCACCCGCGTATATTCCGGGTTTCGGCAAACGCGATAACATCGGTTGGGGAGCTAACTACTACCTCGGGTGGAAATTCTAAAATTGGAAATTTGAAACTTGAAATAAAAAACTATATACATCATGAACAAAACACAGTTATTGAATCGTGCGGCAGACAACATTCGCATTCTTGCCGCAGCAGCAGTAGAGAAAGCTAAGAGTGGTCACCCGGGCGGAGCAATGGGCGGCGCGGATTTCATCAATGTGCTCTTCTCGGAGTTCCTTGAGTACGATCCGGATAATGCAGCGTGGGAAGCACGTGACCGTTTCTTCTTGGACCCGGGACATATGGCACCGATGCTCTACGGTCAGTTGTGTCTGGCAGGTAAATTCACTGTCGAGGATCTGCAGAACCTGCGTCAATGGGGTTCGGTAACACCGGGTCACCCCGAGCGCGAGATCGAGCGCATGATCGAGAACACCTCCGGTCCGCTCGGTCAAGGTCACACTTTCGCTGTCGGTGCAGCGATCGCTGCCAAATGGTTCAACCAGCGTTACGGTGCAATCCACAACCCGACGATCTATGCCTTCATCTCGGATGGCGGTGTGCAGGAAGAGATCTCGCAGGGTGCAGGTCGTCTGGCAGGACACCTCGGGCTGGACAACCTCGTTATGTTCTATGACTCGAACACGATCCAGCTCTCTACGGGCTGCGGCGAAGTGACATCCGAAGATGTGGCAGCCAAATACAAAGCGTGGGGATGGTACGTGCAGGAGATCCCAGGCAACGATCCCGATGCGATCCGCGAAGCGATCATCAAAGCGAAAGCAGAGAAAGGTCGTCCTTCTATCATCATCGGTCATACGACGATGGGTAAGGGCTGCGTGACCGCGGAAGGTGCTAACTGGGAAGGCAAATGTTCGACCCACGGTGCTCCGCTGAGCAAAGCCGGTGCTTCGTTTGAAAAGACTATCGAACACCTTGGAGGTGATCCGACGAACCCGTTTGTCATCTTCCCGGAAGTGAAGAAACTGTATGACGACCGTGCAGCTGAACTGCGCGAACTGTGCAACAAGCGTTATGTAGCTTACCACGAGTGGGCACAAGCCAACCCGCAAGCAGCCAACGAATATGAGACCTTCATGGCGGGTGATACTCCGTGCATCGACTGGAGCCTCATCGAGCAGAAACCGGGTGACGCAACCCGTAATGCCAGCGGGAAGGTCCTCTCGTTCCTCGCTGAGAACGTAGGTAACATGATCGTTTCGTCTGCCGACCTGTCGAACTCCGACAAGACAGACGGTTTCCTCAAGAAGACCCACGCCCTCAAGAAAGGCGATTTCAGCGGTCAGTTCCTCCAAGCCGGTGTGTCCGAGCTCACGATGGCTTGCGTCATGATCGGTATGGCACTCCACGGAGGTATCATCCCTGCTTGCGGCACGTTCTTCGTGTTCAGCGATTATATGAAACCTGCTGTCCGCATGGCAGCCCTCATGGAGCTGCCGGTGAAGTTCATCTGGTCGCATGACGCGTTCCGCGTAGGTGAGGACGGTCCGACCCATGAGCC
>JAFPGA010000064.1 GCA_017423085.1 Paludibacteraceae bacterium
GAGAAGAGCGGTGCGAAGGCATACCTCGTTAACACCGGTTGGAACGGAACGGGCAAGCGTATCTCGATTCGCGACACCCGCGGTATCATTGACGCTATCCTCGGTGGTGACATCCTCACCGCTCCGACGAAGAAGATCCCGTTCTTCAACTTCGAGGTTCCGACAGCTCTGCCGGGCGTAGATCCTGCAATCCTCGATCCGCGTGACACCTACGCTGACGCTGCTCAGTGGGAGGAGAAAGCAAAAGACCTCGCTGCCCGCTTCATCAAGAACTTCGACAAATACACGTCGAACGAAGCAGGTAAGGCACTCGTTGCTGCCGGACCGCAACTCTAATGGCCAATGGCTAACGCCAAAGCCAACAACAAAACAGGCATCCGTTCGGGTGCCTGATTTTGTTTTGCTTGTGTTCACTTATCCTTCGTCCACTTCGTTGATGACGTTTCGTCTCACCAGGAGCATCATCTGGCAGGTGATCGCCGGCAGGACAGCGGGCCAGTTGGGATAGAGCGTGGCAAAATGGGTGTCGGAAATCCGGATGGCGTAATATATCATTAATATATAATACAGACCGGCAAGCAAAGCGGTGATAATAGCTATTGTCACACGCCCTCTCCAACTGAAAAAGCACAGGAAGCATGCGATGCATCCGTACAACATGGCTTTGTAGCAGTAGTACAAACCCTTGACCGACATGGTAGCGGTGATGGAATCTGCACCGGTTGCCATCTCGGTTTGGGTGACGATAAACATCTTCTGATCCATCGTAAAACTGCGCACGTAGATGATACCTTTGTCCTCTTGGAACGAGAAAACCGGACGGTACTCCAGCATCAGTGTTGCTATGACTGCTAATGCCATATAGGCCCATCGGCGATAAACGGCACTCCAATTGATTTCTTGTGTTTCTGTTTCCATAATCGGCTGCAAAGGTACTGCTTTTTTGCCATATAAGCAAATTTTCGACGAAAAACTTGATTTTTATTTGCGTATATGAAATTTTTTTCGTACCTTTGCGCACTTTTTGTGTGTCGTGCGCATATATACGCGCTACGCATATACGAAAATCATGCATATAATACATTAAATTAAAACAAATAAAATCTATTATGCAAAACAAAGGACTTGTTAGAACATTGGCGGTGTGCCTTGTATTGGTATGCGCCTTTTATCTGTCGTTCTCTGTGGTAACTGGCATTCAGAACCGCAAGGCCAAAGAGTACGCAGAAGCGAATGCAACGTCGGAGAATGTTTATTTCGACTCCATTGCAACGCAAAAAATCTGGTTCGGCTATACTCTCAAAGAGTGCCGTGAGAAAGAAATCAACTTGGGTCTGGACCTCAAGGGTGGTATGAACGTCACCATGGAGGTATCCGTTCCCGAAATTTTGGACGCACTGAGCGGCCACAGTAGCGACACGATTTACACCAAGGCGATGGCTGCTGCACGCGAAAAACAGAAATCCAGCGGCGACCATTTCGTTACGCTCTTTGTCAATGCGTACAAAGAGATCGGTGGCGAGGGCGTACAGTTGTCACCTGTTTTCGCTTACTCGTTGCAAAACAAACTCAACGGAGACAACTCCAATGAGAATATCGAGAAGGTGCTGCGTTCGGAGGTGGACGATGCTATCCAGAACTCGTTCAACGTGCTCCGTACGCGTATCGACCGTTTCGGTGTTGTTCAGCCCAATATTCAGCAGCTGGCTCAGCCGGGTCGTATTTTGATCGAGCTCCCGGGCGTAAAAGAGCCGGAGCGTGTTCGTAAACTCCTTCAGGGTTCCGCTAACCTGGAGTTCTGGGAGACCTACGAGGCTGCTGAGCTTATGCCGAAACTGATGCAGATCAACCGCGAGTTCGCTGCTGCCGCTCCGCAAGAGGAAGAGGCCGCTCCGGCAGAGGCTGAGGCTGCTCCGGCAGAGGAAGTAAAAGCAGAAGAGGCTCCTGCTGTTGAGGGCAACGATGAGTTGGCTGCTCTCGTAGAGACGCTGTCTGCAGATTCTGTGGCTCCGGCTTCGGATGACGCTGCACTCCGTGCTGAGTACAAGAAACGCAACCCGCTCTTCGGTATCCTGAACCCGATGATCACCGCTTCCGGTCAGACACTCCGTGGCCCGATTGTAGGTACTGTACACTATGTGGATACCGCGACAGTGAACGAGATGCTCGCTTCGCAGACCGCACGCGCTATCCTGCCGCACGATGTACGTTTCTGCTGGACGGTTAAACCGGATTCGACCGGCTCATATTTCCAACTGATTGCACTCAAGGCGAAGAGCGGACATGCCAGCCTCGAGGGTGACGTGGTGACGGACGCACGCGCTGAGTTCTCGCAGTTCAACTCCAATGCCGAAGTATCGATGACGATGACTACGGAAGGTGCGAAAGCATGGCAGAGAATCACCAAAGACAATATCGGCAAATCGGTAGCTATCGTATTGGATGGCTATGTATATTCGTTCCCGACCGTACAGAACGAGATTTCCGGTGGACGCAGCCAGATTACCGGTAATTTCACCGTTGACGAGGCAAAAGACTTGGCGAACACCCTCAAGTCCGGTAAGATGCCGGCTCCCGCTCGTATCATCGAGGAGAGTGTGGTTGGTCCGTCGCTCGGTCGTGAGTCGATTGAGGCTGGTCTCTGGTCTTTCGTACTCGGTTTCGTGCTCATTCTGATCTATATGCTCTTCTACTACGGTGTTATCCCGGGTCTGATTGCTGACTTTGCATTGCTGTGCAACATCTTCCTGCTCGTAGGTATCTTGGCTTCGTTCAATGCTGTATTGACCCTGCCGGGTATCGCAGGTATCGTCCTCACGATGGGTATGGCAGTCGATGCCAACGTGCTGATCTATGAGCGTATCCGTGAGGAGTTGCGTCTGGGCAAGGGTATGCGCAAGGCGGTAGAAGACGGTTTCAAGGGTGCCATCAGCGCTATCGTGGATGCCAACGTCACTTCGTTCCTCACCGGTGCTATCCTGGCTATCTTCGGTACCGGTCCGATCAAGGGCTTCGCTGTTACCTACATGATCGGTATCATTTCTTCGTTCCTGACGGCTGTGTTCATCACCCGCCTGTTGCTCGACGACTACTGCAAGCGTGAGAACGCAAAAGAGTTGAGCTTCACCACCGCGCTGATGAAGAACTTCCTCCAGAATATCCACTTCGACTTCGTGAAAGCACGCAAGGTTGCTTATTGCATCTCGGGTGCTGTCATCATCTTCGCTTTGCTGGGTCTGGAGCCGCATATCTTCGGTAAACTGAACCTCGGTATCGACTTCACCGGTGGACGTAACTACGTCGTTCGTTTTGACAAGAACCTCACCGACTCCTTGGCTGCTTCGAACAAAGACTTCTCGTTGCGCCAAGAGGTATATGACAACTTGGCTCAGGTCATCAACCCGCAGGACTATTCGCTCAGCGTCATCACCTACGGTAACGAGGCGAACCAGGTTCGTATCTCGACCAACTACCTCACCGACGAGCAAACCGCTGAGGCGGACGAGGCGGTTGACTCGCTGCTGTTCGTAGGTTGCAAGCCGTTCTTGACACAAGAGTTCCTCCAAGACGAAGAGCTTGCACGTCATCAGTTCAGCAACACCGAGGCACAGATTGGTATCATTTCGAGCCAGAAGGTAGGTCCGTCTATCGCAGACGACATCAAGACACACGCTGTATGGGCTGTGCTCGCTGCGTTGGTAGTGATCTTCCTCTATATCCTGGTTCGTTTCCGTAACTTCGCTTACTCGGTAGGCGCCATCGCTGCATTGGCACACGATACCGTCATCATCTTGGGTCTGTATGCGATCCTCTGCCAGATCATGCCGTTCTCTATGGAGATTGACCAGGCATTCATCGCAGCTATCCTGACCGTTATCGGTTACTCTATCAACGATACCGTGGTTATCTTCGACCGTGTACGTGAGTACAACACGCTCTATCTGAAACGTGAGAAGAAAGTGAACATCAACGATGCATTGAACAACACCTTGAGCCGTACGTTCTCGACCTCTATGAGTACGTTTGTCGTTCTGTTGGCGATCTTCGTATTCGGTGGTGAGACCATCCGTGGTTTCGTGTTCGCACTCCTTATGGGTGTCATCGTAGGTACCTATTCGTCTCTGTTCATCGCTTCGCCGATTGCTTACGATATCCAACAGGCACTCGCTAAGCGCGCAGAGAAAAAAGAGGCGTTGAAGAAATAAATCTGAAGGCTGATAGCTGAATGCTGAATGCTATGCAAAATGATTTTTTGAAATACGCTGTATCGCAGGGTTTGAACTCCATGCACGTTGAGAACATCATGTCTCGTAGCATGGATTCGACCCGCGCGAGCGGCGGATATATATCGCCCACTATCCTGGAGGAGCGTCAACTGAATGTGACGCAGATGGATGTGTTCAGCCGTCTGATGATGGACCGTGTGATCTTCCTCGGCACCGAGGTGAACGACTACACGGCTAATGTCATTCAGGCCCAGCTGCTCTATCTGGACTCCGTGGACAGTGAGCGCGATATCAATCTCTATCTCAATACACCGGGCGGGTCTGTGTATGCCGGACTCGGTATCTACGACACCATGCAGTTTGTCAAAGCGAACGTAGCGACGATCTGCACAGGACTCGCTGCCTCGATGGGAGCGGTGCTGCTGGTGGCCGGCGAGAAAGGTATGCGCGCAGCGCTGCCGCATAGCCGCGTCATGATTCATCAACCCTTAGGCGGCATCCAAGGACAAGCGTCCGATATTGAGATAACAGCCAAAGAGATTCTCAAACTCAAGGAAGAACTCTATCAGATCATCTCCGATAAATCCGGTAAGTCCATTGAGCAGATCCGTCAGGATGCCGACCGTGACCACTGGATGACGGCCGCTGAGGCACTGGAGTACGGTATGATAGACAAGGTTTATACGAAAAAAGCATAATGGCGAGAAAACGCGAAAATACCTGCAGTTTCTGCGGACGTCCTATGCCCGAGATGTTCTCCGGTCTGGATAATGATGCGCTCATTTGTCATGAGTGCATTGAGGCCGGGCATAAGATGTTGGCTACC
>JAFPGA010000065.1 GCA_017423085.1 Paludibacteraceae bacterium
AATGTACAAAATCATTGAAACCATCGTCTTGGCGCTGCTGACCTGTTGCGCAGTCGCCCTCGGAATGACGAGTTGCAAGGCTTGGCGCACCATCAGCACCACCGCAACCTACACCCAACAGAACGACTCCACCACCGGTAAATCCTCCGCTACCATCACCACCAAGACGGTCGAGGAGTACCAAGGCGTGAAGAAAAACTAACCCTATTTATTAACTAACAACCTAAACCTTAACGAATTATGGCAAAAGTAGAATGGGCTGACGCGATCAAGACCGTCAGCGGTGCCCTCACCAAAATCAACAAGAAATCGCAGCACGCAGGTGACCAGAAGATGATTCTCGCGACTCACCGCGTAGCCGAAACCACGTCTCCGGACTGCTCTCGCATCTACATGCGCGGTCTGAGTTCTGTCACCCGCTCGACTCCGTTGAGCACCAAGGAGATGCAGAACCAAAGCCGCTTCTCTGCAGTCGCAGCAGCTGTCAAGGCACGTGCTAAATCGCTGGAGTACGTAGCGTCCGACCGTCAGGCGTTCCTTGAGCAGAAGAACGAAGCCAATGGTCGTAAGACCATGAAGTCGTACCTCTGGTCTGTCTGCGCTGCTGCGTACGATGCGGAGCATCCGCAAGGCTAATGCCTGCATCAGAATCCCGGAAAGCCTCTCCAATTAATGGAGAGGCTTTTTTATGTCTCTTTCATTCCTTCATTCTTTAACTCTTTCATTCTTTCAATATGGTGTTCGCTTCGCTCACGGCTTGTGTTGAACCCCCGAAAAAAAAGAGAGGAGAGCGTGATGCTCCCCCCTCCTCATAGAGCGATAGTTCCTATCGCGGATATCAGAACTGATCTTCACCGTTCAGAGCCGCCCGCGAAGCAGCCGAGGCTGCCCTCAACGGTGAAGACCAGTTCTGATCCATAATGGCTAAAGGCTGAAAGGCTAATGGCTAATGTGAAAAAACGCATCTTCGGGTGCGTTTTTTTGCGTATTTTGACGAGGTCCCTGTTCGTTTAGTACTGTTAGCCCCCCTATAAGGGGGGTAACGTACGTACTAAAGAACGATAGGGGGACCTGTCAAACCGGACAGAGACGTGACGTAGATGTCCGTAATGGTCGCGAGATGGTCGCGGGTTTACCAGCAAAAAGAACGCACGTTTAAGCAAGCTTAGACTACTTTTTTTGCTAAAAGTCTTGCACATTTCAAAAATTTGTTGTACCTTTGCAACCGCAAAACTTAAATAACACAAATACACCTATGAGAAAACTCTTCTCACTTTTGGCTCTTTTGCTCCTCTGTCTGCCAACCACGCAGAGTGCAATCAAAGTACACACGATCGGTGACTCCACGATGGCGGAGTACGACGAGAACACAACCGACAAACGCGGGTGGGGTATGTACCTCGGCTCGTTCTTTGACCCCGCTTTCGTCACCGTCAACAACCGCGGCAAGTCCGGCGCAGACACGCGCGGCTTCTACACCGGCGCGGCCTATTGGGCTTCACTCAAGACCCAGATGAACGCCGGTGACTACCTGCTGATTCAGTTCGCCCATAACGACGAAGGCACCGTCACCAACGGTATGGATAACCTGGAGTACGCTGCTTATTGTCA
>JAFPGA010000066.1 GCA_017423085.1 Paludibacteraceae bacterium
CATGCGCGTACACTCCAACCTCGTTGGTTCAGTTCCCGGCAAGAGCCAGTCGAACAACTCCGGCTCGGATAAGCGCGAACTGTACACCATTGCGCAGGCCCTGCAGAAGCCCTACCATGATCTGCTTTTCTATCCGCATCAGCTTCTCATCCGCTTCAACCACTGGGATAAGGCATTTCCTACGTGCCCCTTCATCCAACTTACTACCTTGGATGAGCACAAGGATGCCAAAGAGTCCACGCTGGAGCAAAAGAAAACCGACAACGCCTAATTCTATTAACTATGTTAATACAGAACGATACAGAGCTTCGGAAGTACCTTCCTAACGCTCTTACCACCGTAGAGGGCGAAACGCCCTTGTACGACAAAATCGCACCTTACTTGGTCAAAGCCCACACGTGGCTATCCAAGCACTTCACCGGCACGGATATCCTCACGGAGGTTGAAGCCGCTGAAGATACCGACCCGCTGCGCTCGCTTTGCGCCCATATCGTCGCCGTCGATGGATTTCGGCGAGCCATTCCATCGCTCGACCTCATCCTAACCCCCAACGGCTTCGGCATTGTGTCCAACCAAAATGTCGTTCCGGCAAGCGCGGATCGTGTGAAGCGGCTCATCGACTCGCTCCTCACAAACCGCGATAGTCTCGTGAACGACTTGCTCGACCAACTTGCCAAACGCCCGGACTGGCCGGACACCCCGCAAGGTCAGTTCTTCGGGGCAAGCCTTTGGCCTGACCTCGAACTGGCACACCTTGCCGGGTACAATGCCGAACAATGGGCGCATTACCAGTCCCTCCGCTTGCAGGTCCTCTCTATCGAGCAGGAACTGGCCGAGCACTTCGTTTCGGAGGAACTGATGTCGAGGCTACGTCGGAACATGCTCACGCAGCAAGTCACTCCGGAAGAGCGCTCAATCATTGATGCCATCCGGCAGACAACGCTCGAAATGCTCAACGGAAAGCCGCTTGACTTCAAGCGGATGTATTCCGTTGTGCAGCGCATCCGGACAAAGCCCGAACTCTTCGCGGAGTGGCAGGATAGTTACACCTCTATGCTCTTTTGCCGTCCGTCCTTCGAGAACCACAAGGATTCCGGAGGCTACTGGTGGTAATCGTTCCCTAAACCCTAAACTCTAAACGCTAAACTATGAATGTAAACATTACATTACCTACCTGCTGGCAGGAGTTAACGCTCTCGCAACTGCGCTACATCTTCTTCCTGCTCACGCAGAACTATTCTGCTGCCGAG
Organism: Paludibacteraceae bacterium; assembly: GCA_017423085.1. GTDB lineage: Bacteria > Bacteroidota > Bacteroidia > Bacteroidales > Paludibacteraceae > Colicola. The sequence goes on from JAFPGA010000066.1 coordinate 1,251, forward strand.
ATAAAGACCTACGCGCTTATTCGGTGGGCACCGCTTACCCTTGTGGAAAAAGCCGATGACGGCATTTTCTGTCACTTCGAGGGCCGACCGTGCTTCTTAACCACCGAACAGATAGCTGCCGCTATCCAACATCTGTCTTGGCTCGACCAGCTGCCACTCGTTCCCGTCCGCATTCCTTCGCTCGGAAAGCTTCAAGCGGTAGAGGCTGACCTCTCCGGCCTGACTTTTGAAGCCTTCCTCATCCTCGAAAACCTCTATCAAGGTTATCTCGTCACGAAGAACGCGGATCTCCTTTCCGAAATGGCAGCCTACTTATACCAATCCAAAGAGCCGGTCAAACTATCCGCTGAAGAAGCCGTCTCTATCTTCTATTGGTATGCGTCCGCCAAGCAGATGTTAGCGCGCCGTTACCGTCATTTCTTCGTCAGCAGCGATGTTTCCGCGCAGTCCGAAACCATGCAAGAGCGCCTGCAGCAATCCATGAACAACCAGATACGCGCGCTCACTAAAGGCGACATCACGAAGGAAGCACAGGTCCTTCGCATGGATGTACACCGCGCGCTCGTCGAGTTGGATGCGCAAGCGCTTGAATACGAAGAACTCAAGAAAGAATCCGCTAAACCCTAACCGCTATGACAACTGTATCGAACTGGGATGCAACTACTTTTTTCGAGCTTCTCACCGCCATCAATATCCTTGCCCGGAACAAGAAGTTTCGCTTTTGTAAAGTGAGCGGTCTGCAAGGCTTCGAGGATGCCCTCGCTGCTATGCAGACCACCACTGCC
>JAFPGA010000067.1 GCA_017423085.1 Paludibacteraceae bacterium
AAGACCAGAACGTGCCCGTTATCACGGACGACAGCCTATGGAACGAAGTCAAGTCTTTCCTTCGTCCGGTGCTGCTCCATTTCGTAGGGTGCAAGAACATATTGCTGGAAGGTGTGACGTTTGAGAACAGCCCGGCGTGGAACCTCCACCCGATGTGCTGCGAGAACCTTATCATGCGCGACCTCAACGTCCGCAACCCGTGGTACAGTCAGAACGGCGACGGTGTGGATGTAGAGAGCTGCAAGAACGTGATCATCAGCCGCTGCTCGTTTGACGTAGGTGACGATGCTATCTGCATGAAGTCCGGTAAGAACCAACCCGGTCGCGACCGCGGTATCCCGACGGAGAACGTAGTGGTTGATGACTGCGTGGTTTATCACGGACACGGCGGTTTCGTTTGCGGTTCGGAAATGTCGGGCGGCATCAAGAACGTACAGGTCAGCAATAACCTCTATATCGGCACGGATGTCGGTCTGCGCTTCAAATCGACCCGTGGTCGCGGCGGTATTGTAGAGAACATCTACATCAACCATGTTAACATGGTCAATATCCCGAACGAGGGTCTGCTGTTCGACCTGTTCTACGGCGGTAAAGGCGCCGGTGAGGAGAGTGAAGAGGAACTGGCTGCACGTATGAATGCCGAGGCTCCGGAAGTGAGCGAAGAGACACCGGCGTTCCGCAATATTGTGATTGAGAACGTCAAGGGTGAGAACATCCAACGCGCGATCTATTTCAATGGTCTGCCGGAGATGAAGATTCAGAACGTGACGCTGACGAACATCAACATGAACGCCACCGAAGGTGCGCTGTTCCGTCAGACGAACGGCCTGATCATCAACAACGTGCATATCCACTGCGCCAAGGGCGAAGCTTTCTCTCTTGCTCCGACCGTAGAGAATGTTAAGATTAACTAAAAATAAACTAGGACAACTAGGAATCCTGGGCTGCTTAGGGCTTCTGGTGTCCTGCACTCCGCGCGTAGCTACCTCTTTCTGGCGAATCGGCACTCCCGCCGATTCGACCAGAGAGGGTTACGCCGTGCTCTATGAGGGCACAAAGATGCGCCACTGCTACCCGATTACCGAATGGACCGACGATCCGGCGGTAGATACGTATCACCAGCTGCATCACCACGGTGTGGCGGTAGAGTCTGAGTTGATGGCTTACCGCATCTATTTCGACAAGAAACAGACCATTGACCCTTATTGCAAACGCAAGCCGCAGTTGGAGTTGGCACAGAGTTATTGGTATCCCAACGACAGCCTGTTAGCCGAAGGCTACGGTGATGATATCTTGCGCGTATCGGGCACGGTGGGTGTCGGCAGTGTCAAATACTGGAACGGCACCAAGATGGTACATATTGAGCCCGTTGCCGAACGTAGCCAACGCATCGTCTCTCAAACGCGCAACCAAGCTACCATCGAGGTCGCTGTCCGCGGTTGGGATCATAGGACGCCTAGGGATCCTATTGTTCCTAGTCCCCTAGTCAATATGACGACCCGCTACACCTTGCGCGCCTGTCACAGGGATATGCGTTGCGATGTTTTTCTGTCCGACACCCTTTCCGGTCTCTGCACCGGCGTACAGACTATCCCTGCCAAAGGAGGGAGTGATACTTGTGTCGTCTATCTGGAGAACGGTATTCTCCTCGCAAGTTGGGGCACCGATTGGCCCGTGAACGATAGCGCCAAGTACGCCAAAGAGACCGTCGGCCTCGCTGTCTTCATCCCCTACCCCTATGCCGGCGATATCGTCCACGACAAGCAGAATAACCTGTGCCTACTAAAACAATCACCAATCACAAATCACCAATCACCAATGTGTGCGACAGCACACTTCTACCTCACCGTCTGCGGTACCACCAAAGAAAACCACCCCGTTGCAACCAACGCAACAGAGTGGCTTGCTTATCTTCGCAAATGGGCGAAAGGGTTAAAGTAGACACGTAAAAAGGCTGCATTTCGCAGCCTTTTTACATATCTTCACATTCGTTAGAATACTTCCGTTTCACGACGCTGGGGAGCGTGTACAGAACCATGGTCGCCACTCCCGGCAAGCCACTCTTGCATAAGAACGCCAGACCCTAACGGGATTACTTCTATTGTCGGTATGTAATACGTTTTCTTCATATCTGTCAAAATTCGTGCAAAGGTACTGCTTTTTTTTGACATATGCAAATATTTCTTAAAATTTCACACCTTTTCCGATGACATCATACATCTTACCATCCGGAGTAACGATATAGACCTTATTGTCAATAATGACTTTGCGTACGTTTGCACCGTCGCCTTGTACGTCCTCTACACCGGTTGTAATCTGCGGTGCGTTGGCAGCCTCGATGAGCAGACCATATCCGGTCGTAGTACCTTTCGCCAGATCAAATACATACGGGCTGGCTGTCAGATCCCAAATCACATTGCCGTTATAGGTCAGATACAGGTTAGCATCTTCCGGAGTCTGCTCTACTGCCAAGGTATATTGACCTGCGTTAGGAGCATAGAGCGACAACGGAGTCGAAGCTTGGTCATTGATCAACATTGCCTCTACGGCGCACAAGTTATGACCGCCCTTCGTAGTCCACATACGTGCTACATTCGCATCTGTCAGTGTTCCCATCTTGAGCACATCGCTACCGATGATATATGCCTCTGTAGCCTCTTCGTTAGCACCTACCCACATACGGTCTACTACCATATCATCGCCTTCGTTCATGAGAGACAAGTTGAATCTATCAACCGTCTTTCCGGTAGCAGCGGGAGCCATGAAGCGACCGTTATTGTCAGCAACCGCCAAACTAATCGTCTCTACTCCATCCACCTGCATGAAGAACGATGTTCCGACTGCAATCGAATAGTCTTTTGCTGCGTGCGGCTGATAGCATCTGTTGGCGTGGTCATAAATCTGTACCAATGTCTCTTCCGGTACATTCAATTCCGCATGGAACAAAGAACCGTTACCGAAACCGTTCCAACCATTATCCACAGATTCACCTAAACCGGAGTAAGAAGTAGTGAACGAGCGGTCACCGGTAAGAGGAGCACCGGCCTTTTTCTTAAAGACTATATCATTCCATCCGTGACGATAATCCACCGTAATGGTATATACTCGACCCGGCTCCATCGTTCCGCTATACTTATTCCAATCTTTTCCATTGACCGCACGTTTTGCCTCGTCGTAACCCATAACAGCGAAATCATAACCGTTCGTCAACGGAGTTTCCATATTAGACGGCAGATAAATACCACCAACGATATCCACCTCGAACGGAACGACAAAGTCGTACCAGCCGTAGGTAATAGCACCGTTCGGATCCAATGCCAGTTTGAAGTATGCATCACCGTTCACATTCAGTTTGTCATCACCGCTTACCTGACCGGAAGCCGCAGAGGTAGATATATTACCCAACTTAGCATCCAGGAAGAAGTTATTTACTTCCAAATCTGCGCTACCGGTCAATACCAGTTTACCATTGTTGCAAACATGGACATCTCCATAGAGATCACGCTCCGCACTCTCGCCGTTCACGGTCAGCACACCATTAACGGTCAAGGTCACAGAACTACCGCCCTCTATCGTCAGGTTGTTTACCTCTACTTCCGTAGAAATAATCACATTACCTTGGATAACAACATCTTCTACATTCTCAGGAGCGGTACCTTCTGCCCAGTTGGAGTTGGTTCCCCATTCTCCGTCACCGGTAAAGATATATCCAACCGAGTTGATCGTGATATCAATCGGCAGTTCTACCTCGTCGTACCAATCGCTGCGTGTCGGACGGAAGACAAGGATAGCTGTTGTCTCGCGTACCATCGGCACATGGTTCGGAGTTTTCCACTCGAAGCTTCCCTCGATAGCCGGATGCTCAGGGTCATATCCATCCACAGCAGAACCGGAACCATTGAGAACAAGTTCAGAAGTCTTCACTCCATAGTCAGCAGCCTCTGTTGTGAAATTATGCGTGACAGTCGGAGCGAAACGCAATACCTCCACGCTCAATACACATTCCTTCGGTTCATACAGTTTATCCGCGTTCGGAACAAATACCGCGGTGCAGTTATTTGGACCCGGGGTGTCCATGAGCATTTCCGGTTCTGTCCAGTGTAAAGTACCTGTTACCGGAACTTCACCTGCCATAGCGACAACAGTCGGGAATGTAGAGTTGCTCAGGAAGTGGTGTACATATACCGATGTAACATTAATAGCAGGCAACGTCAGCACATTACGCTTGAGTGTTATGGTCTTTGTTACACTTTCCGCTGCTACATAGGTATCATTACCCTTTTGCTCTGCGGTGATTGTAACAACGCCGTATTTGAGCACCGTCAGTTTGCCGTCTTCAGCATAGGCGATTGTACTATCCGAAGAATGATACGTAATAGGCAAACCACTGCTTGCCGTTGCATCCAATGCGATGATATTGGCACACCACTCCTCACTCTCGTTTGCACGAGTCCATGTAATGCTCTGCGGAAGCGTCAATATCTCTACCTCTACATCCAACTCAACCGTCTCATAGTAATCACCATTCTCCGGGTCAAAGACGGCCTTATAAGAAGTCACACCCTTGGTCACGTTGGTCGTCTCGTCCAGCCAATGGAACGTACCGGCGATACCGCCTTCTACACTTCCGCCTTCCAAGGTCGAACCCGCTAAGGTATTCGGCAGAACGACACCGGTTGCCGTCGGATACTCGGAGATTACCGGCACTACGCGGCTGATATGGAATGTAAGCGGCTTATCGGTTGCAGCACTCCAATCATCATTGCCGGCCTGATGTGCCGTGATCACTACATCGCCGTACGACTTAATATCCAGCGAATAAACACCCGCGTCACAAACTACCTCGGCTATATCCGTATTACCCGAAGTGAAACTTACCGGCAGTTCGCTCGTAGCCGTAGCGCTCAATACTACATGGTCGGTCGTCAGCACATTCACTTCCTGCTCCCAGGTAATAGTCTGCGAAGGCAGAACTACAGAAGCCGTTACCGGAATACGGAGGCTCTGGTCTGCATTATGAACCAGGATCACATTCTCTTCTGTGCCCAGCGTACTACCCGTACAACTGATATCAATACGTACATATTGACCTATATCACCGCAATCCTCACCTACTGTAGTAGTCACTACCGTAAAGTGCGTATTCTCCGTATTCTCCATCTCTACATCCAGCACACCGGTCAGGTTCGAGTAGTTGATATAGAAGCTCTGCGTCTTGGT
>JAFPGA010000068.1 GCA_017423085.1 Paludibacteraceae bacterium
CACCCTCAAACCGTGGGGATTCAAGATTTTTGAAAAGTAAAGCTATCAGCCGTCAGCCATCAGCTGAATGCTGAATGCTGAATGCCAAAAATAAATCCCGAACGCACTGTTCGGGATTTATTTTATGCCATAGCTCCGTTGACTTGTATCACTTGTCCGGAGACGTAGGACGATAGGTCGCTCGCCAGGAAGAGTGCCACTTTGGCTACTTCCTCCGGTTCCCCACCCCTGCGCATCGGAATGAGGGACACGAATTGCTTGAGAATATCTTCGTTCAGTGCTTTGGTCATGTCCGTGAGGATGAATCCCGGTGCGATGGCGTTGGCACGGATACCGCGTGCGCCTAACTCCTTGGCTGTCGTTTTCATCAAAGCGATGATACCTGCTTTGGACGCGGCATAATTGGCTTGTCCGGCATTACCGTTCAGTCCGACTACCGAGCTGAGCGAAACGATAGAGCCGCTGCGCTGACGCATCATAACCGGCGTGACAGCGTGTGTGAAATTGAATGCGGATTTGAGATTGACCTCAATGACCTCATCCCACTGCTGTTCCGACATGCGCATAAGCAGTGTGTCACGCGTGATGCCGGCGTTGTTAATCAGTATATCTATGCGTCCGAACTCGTTGAGCACGTCGTTCACCACGTCGTGCGCCGCATCAAAATCAGCAGCATTGGAGGCATAGGCTTTCACCTTCACTCCCAGCGCCTTGAGTTCATTACTGGTGTCAATAGTTGGTTGGTTGAGTTCCAGATCGGTAAAGGCGATATTACATCCCTCCTTCGCAAACAAAAGTGCAATCTGTTTGCCTATTCCGCGCGCTGCACCGGTGATAAGCGCTGTTTTTCCTTCTAACAATCCCATAGATTAAATTTTTATGTACCTTTACTCTTCATCAATCGGGAACATGCCCGTAGGATGCAAGATTGTATATTGGTTCATTTCCTCATTGGAGTCAAATCCGACTCCTGTGATGATACTCTTCTCCCGCTTGATATGAATGATCGAGTCCGAATAGACGCGGTGCGTCTTCTGATTCCATTTCAGTTCCGGAGTATCAAACTGTTCCCCTTTCCGGTTCAGTGCATGCACATTGCCCTTGAGCAGCCAAATCTGCGACGACTCGTCATAATGGGCATAATCGGCTTTAAGGGAAGCCTCCACCGTCAATTGTATATCAAACTGTTCCAGATAGATACCTTGCGGGAACTCCTGATAAGGCGGCTCTGTTTTGTCATAGACAAGCCATTGAGGCGCCTCAATCCGATAACGGGTAACGCCCGAATCGGAAATAAGCGTGCTGACCGAATCGGTGGCCAGCACAGCTATGTTTTGACGTTCGCAGTTCTCGCCGCTCTGCTCTACTTCGCCGTTTTGACAAGCGAAGCAAAGCATTGCGAGTGCGAAAAGAATACTATCGGATAGAAGTCGTTTCACCGATCCAGCCTCCTACGTAGAAGGTAGAGCCCGAGAAATCATTCGGCAAGTCAAAGCGCTCTTCGCGGGTCGGGAAATAGCGGCTGTAGGAATGGATATACTCATTCGCTGTAGCCTCTACCGACGGATCAACCTGTTTTGCTTTGATGAACTTATCCACAGCAGCCCAGTAAACGGTCTTGTTGAGGATAGCACCTCTTGCATCGTTTCCGTAAGGACGGCTGGATGCGTAGCACATACCGATGATGATGTAGCAACGGCCTTGTCCCTTGGAGATGTTCAATCCGCTGAGGGTTGCAATAGATGCCAACGCATACTTACGTGCCTCTTGATACTTCTTGAGGTTAGCGAAGCAATATACAGCGGCGTTGTACTGATAGTCCGCTACATCCTCATATGCTTCTTCTCCCATCGCCAGACTGATAGCCTGATCGTAGTATGCCACAGCTGCTTCGTAGTCACCCTTCTTGGCGCTCATGGAAGCACAACCGGCTGCAGACTCCTGACTCGGTTGCAGTTTATGTGCAGCCTCGCAAGCCTCGAAATAGATATCCGAATCGGTGCAACGTACACGTCTGTACAGTTTGGAGATGGTGTTGAGTACCGTCCAGTTGTCCTTGCTTGCAGCCACTTTCGGACCGAAGATCTCGTCCATCTTGGCGCAGTCAGCAGCACCGGAGTTACCGAACAAGCCATCCACGCGGTCACGCTTGGCAGCCGCATACACTGCATTCTTGTTGCTCTGGTCAGCTGCTTGAGCGGACAAATGATTCGAAGCCAGTTCATAATCAGAGATAAACTGCTCAACCATCTGATCCGGGTTTTGCTTATACAACTTGAGCGACACTTCTACCAAGGTCTCCAACACTTCCATTTTGCTGTTCACACCCATCGCTTCAACAGACTGACGCAGACATGCGTGTGCCTCGCTCAACTTGGCATCACCGAAGAACTCGATATACGCCAGTCCCTTCTCGCCTAAGATATACGCTGCCGGATACTTGGGGTCATCTCCGAAGAAACGGATACGTTTGTCCTGCATCTCCAGCGCGAGATTAGCCAGACGCTCTTTCTCTGCCGGATCGGTAGCTGCCTGATAGAGTGCGTTGATCATTTTCGTACCCTGGCTATAGAGCACCTTGTTGGCATTCGGACAATTGGTATAAACCTGAATCCAATGCTCATATGCACTCTCATACGCTTTGATACGTACATCATCGTTGAAGAGGTTGAGTTCCTCAACACACTCCTGTGTGATTTCCGGATCTGCTTCTTCCTCTACGGGAGCCGCCTGAACGGGTGCATCCTCACTTACTTTTTTAGGCTTCTTAGCGCAAGCCAGTGCCGGAACGGCTGCTGCCAACGCTACTACAAGGATAGTTTTGAATTTCATAATTGTATGTTTTTAAAAGTTATCAGTTTTCTTATCTCGTTTCACTCGAACGATTATTCGCAGAGCGAATTTTCAGCTTTCAGTTTTCAGCTTTCAAATATCGTGCCAAACTACAAGCGACGTTTGAAGAACCAGTTCTCTGCGATGGATGCGCCGATGGTCAAGCGCAGGGCGTTCTCATCCAATCCCGCAGGACTGCCACGATGCGTATATTCGATGGTGGTATTGATTACCGTTCCCACCGTGTAGAGCGGGAAACCGAAACCTATACTCGCCGTCACTTTCTTGGAGCCGATCATAGCCAGGTACTCGTCTTGCACATTGATACCGGCGCGCCAGAGGATGCGCTCGGCATAGTTACGTCCTACCGGATTATGGCGGTACTCGACACCGAACGCATAACGGTTTCGGTCTTGCAAACCGCTCATATATCCCGGATCTCCGCCATACAGTGCAGACGCCATACACTGCCGCTCAAAATCAAACGCTACGGTCAGACGGTTTGCCCAGTTATAACTACCGCCGACACCCCACGCCATAGGCAACTGCCAACCGTCTGTGAAGACATAGACCGTATCGCCTTGTGTCTCAAAAACGAGCAGTTCGCTATTGAGTTTCATCTGATGCTCGTAGATAGCACCGAGATTGATGGTGTGGTCACCGAACGTATGGAACAGTTGCGCACCGGCACGGAAACGTACATTGCTCACACTCAGGTTCTCATACTGGATGGTGGAGTTCACATTGGACTCGTCAAACGACAACATGCGCATGTGACTCAGTTCGCCCCACATGTAATAGACATTGGCACCGAGCGCCAGCCAGTTACATACGTTAAAACTCAAACCACCATAGACCTGGCTGATGTTGCCTTCTCCGGTATAAAGGGCATTGTAATGATAACTGCCACCCGCCGTCGAGTCGCTCACATCAATATTATAGCCCACCGAACTGTAGGGCAGCAGACCGACCGACATCGCCACCCAGCGTTTGTACAGCGGGAACTGCATGGTGACGTACTCCAGGTTACCGTTTCCTTTGTTCTTCATACCACCGGCATCGCGGTAGCGGCTCCAGTTGGCACTGGCAGCAATGTCGAACATAAAAGTCAGCGTGTCACACGCAGTATAGGAAGCAGGTTGTGCAGGGTTGATAGCACGGTTGTTGCGCATACCGAATCCTACTCCACCCATAGCGCGGTAGCCGGTAGGTACATTCTCATTCAAATCACCGTACGCATAACGTGAGAAAGGCGAACTGGTCATGTTCTGCGCCGAGAGAGGCGAGAGACGAAAGGCGAAAGGTGAAAGGATCACCATCCCGAAAACCATTACACCATATAGTATCCTTTCAATCTTCATTTTTCATTTTTCATTTTGTTATAAACCAATATATTGTTCAGTCCGATGAGTACCAGATTCTTCTCATATTGCAGTGTTCTGGTCTCGGTGCGCGATGTACGCACGTTGTTGAGGACGTAAGGTGCGTTTCCACCGGTGATAAAAGTCCGATAGTGCGGTGTTTTCTCTTTGAGCGTCCGCATGTATCCTTTCACTTCGTATGCCACCCCGCGAATCACACCGGCAGCGATTGCATCGCGTGTGTTCTTGCCGAACAGCGGAATGAGTTCGTTCTCGTCCACTTCCACCAGCGGCAGTTTCTTGGTCATGCGCTGCAGCATAGTGAACCGCATCTTCAGTCCCGGTGCGATGTTTCCACCCATATACTCACCTTTCTCCGAGACAAAATCATATGTAATCGCCGAACCGGCATCTATAATAAGCAGGTTCTCGTCCGGACAGAGACTCTTGGCTCCTACCGCCGCTGCCAAACGATCCTGCCCCAAGGTAGCGGGCGTGTCGTAGCGGTTGATGATCGGCACCGGTGTCATATGGTCAAAGAGCACAAAGTGATGCGAACGACGGCTAAGTGTATTGACCACCGCGGCTTCTATATTGATCACCGAAGAGATAATCGAATCGGTTATCTCATAGAGATCAAACAGACGCTCCACATCCGAGGACGAAAAGGACTTATAGATGAAGTGGTTGATGATCTTCCCCTCATCCGTCATCAGCGCTACTTTCGTCCGGCTGTTTCCCTGGTCAATGCATAGGTTCATAGCTTTCAGTTTTCAGCATTCAGCATTCAGCTTTCACACCATGTTAGAGTATAAGAAACGCTTGATCGATTTCTTCGGTGTCTTCTCAAACTCATGCGGATAGAGCTTGACAATGGATATCTGCTCGTACGATGCCAGTTCGGAGTTGACCTGCTTGCGTGCATCCTCCATATACGCATTCAATTCTTCGCGCGTCATTCCGCTTGCATCCACTTCGTTGTAATCCGGACAGATGAGTGCTACCAGACGGTTGTCTTCCTGCTGCAGCACCAGGGACTCCAGCACAAACGGCATGTTATTGATCTTCGCCTCTATCTCTTCCGGATAGATATTCTGTCCGCTCGGACCGAGCAACATCGTCTTGCAGCGACCCTTGATATACAGGAATCCGTCTGCATCCACTTGTCCCAAGTCGCCGGTACGCAGCCAGCCGTCCTCGGTGAATGCCTCTTTGGTGGCTTGCGGGTTCTTGTAATAGCCCGTCATCGTGTTCTCGCCACGTACAACCACTTCACCTATACCCTGCTCGTTCGGATTGAGGATCTTCACCTCCATGATACCCGGCAGCGCACGTCCGCACGAGTAGAGCTTGCTACCCATATCATAAGGTGTGAACGTGATGAGCGGCGCGCACTCGGTCATACCGTAACCGACCGACATCGGGAACTTGATGCGATAGAGGAACGCCTCCACTTCCGGGTTCATCGGTGCACCGCCGATGATCATCTGACGGAACTCGCCACCGAAAGCCTGAACCAGTTGTTCACGTATCTTCGAGCAAACCACTTCGTCCAGGAACGGCACCTTCAGCACCCAACTTACAGGCGGCTGCTGAATCTGCGGCACGATCATCTTCTTGTATATCTTCTCCAGAATCAAAGGCACGGAAAGGATGATGGTCGGCTTAATCTCCGCAAACGCTTTCAGCAATATCTTCGGCGACGGCGTACGACCGATGAGCCAGGTATGACCACCGGCTGACAGACACGCGAGAAAATCGAATGCACATCCGTAGGCGTGTGCCAGCGGCAAGAAAGCCACATGGCGGCTGTTGCGGCTAACCAAACCGGCGTTTCTCGCATAACGGATGTTACCCGCCAATCCGTTCAACGGCATGACAACACCCTTGCTGAAACCGGTCGTACCGGACGTATAGTTGATAGAGCCGATCTCCTCGTTGGAGCGCTCGTCAAAATGCAGGTCTTTTGCCCAATATCCCTCCGGATGCTTGGCTTTGAACTTCTGCGCAATAGACTCGTAGTTGATCTTCTGCGGGTCTAATGCCAACGAGATAGGATGCCAATCGTTCAGGCTGACAACAGCCAACACCTTGGGGATCTGGTCAAGATCTATACCCTCCCAGTTGATATCACTGATGAACAGCAGTTTGGCCCCCGAGTGATTAACAATATGAATCGCATCGTTCGCACGGAAATCCTGCAGAATCGGTACAATAACAGCACCATAGGTGACCGTAGCCAGGAACACTGCAATCCAGTTACTGTTGTTCTTTCCCATTACGGCGATCTTATCGTTCTTTTTCACACCGCACTCCTTGAACAGAATATGCAGCTTCTCGATGTTGATCGCCAATTGACCGTACGTCAAGGTGACATCCGTACCATAATCCGTGATAGCGGGTAACTCCCAGTTCTCCTTGAACGAACGCTCAAAAATCTTCACAAAGTTGTATTGCTCTTCATGCATCATAAGGTTTTCCTCCTTATATATTAAATGATTATGTGTTTGCAATCTTGGTTCAATCCCAAATCGGCTACAAAGGTACAACTTTTTTTGCATATACGCAAATTTTTAGGCATTTTTTTGCACTCAAAGTATAACTTTGCGTCAAAAGAAAGCCGACAATGCTTTCCGGAAGTTTTCCGGAAGTGTTTATGAAGCGTTTCACAGGGTCTTTTTCAGGGGTGTTTTTTGGGGGTGTTTTTGTGGGTGTTTTTCTCATTTTGACAAATGTGATAGTCAAAAGAAAGTATATATACTATGTATATATAGTATTGTTATCAATATATCGAATTTTCATTTTCATCCTTTGGTGATCCTTGGGGCGTTATTGGGTGATCATTGGGTAAGAGTCCTACGGGATACTGTTTTTAGGGTTACTTGATTTCCAGCCACAACGACCTTAATTGTAGAGTAAAACTCTACTTCCGGAAAATAAATCATAAAATAATTTGCATATATCGAAAAAAAGCAGTACCTTTGCATGCAAATTTAGTGCACCCCGCAAGACTTGAATCCCAAAACTTGCTTTTATTAAAACTAATACTGATATATGGCAGATAGAATTGAGATTATCAACCAATGGAATTTGCAGAGAGTATTCCAAGAACTAGAACGTGGCAACATGCGTATCCCTCGTTTCCAACGTGCATACGTTTGGGAACGTGCGAAAATCGTCAAACTGCTGAATAGTATTTCGCACAGTTATCCGATAGGTTCTTTCTTCCTATGGGAAACAGATACTTCAATGGAAGCGTTTGGGCGCGATATTTCCGAGTTTGGTTTTCCGAAGAAGCCACAAGGAAATTATTTCATGTTTATTCTTGATGGTCAGCAACGTATCACCTCTTTATATGTCTCTTTGATGGGTAAAACGCTGAATGATACGGACTATTCTTCTATCTGCTACAATCTCGATTCCAAGAAATTCAAGGTGCCACAACTTAAAACGGAGCAACACAATATTCCTGTTTGGAAGATATGGAATGCAACCGAATACAACAACCTCATCATGGAATATGCCACAAAAGGCGATTTCGAACGAATGCAGGCTTTGCGGGAATGTCAGGAATGCCTGTATAATTACCCCATTAGCATCATCATGTCCCGCAATATGGGATTGGAAGAGGTAGTTGATATCTTTGAACGCATCAACCAAGGAGGAAAGCGTCTTTCGCTGTTTGACCTCGTTCATGCTACAGTATGGTCGAAAGACTTTGACCTACGTGATAAGATCAAAGAGTTTAACAATGAGAAAGCTATCAGCTTATATGGTAAGATCGGAGAGGAAATCTTCACTCAATCGCTTTCGCTCAACATCAAACACGATTGTACCAAACTCGTGCAACTAAAACTGACCAACCAAGAATGTGTGGACGCTTGGAAACGTACGACGGAATGTCTGCGTATCGCGATTGACTATGTTAAATCGCTGGGGGCGCAGAACCGCTCTATTCTTCCGTACGCCAATATGCTTGCTGTTATTCAGTACTATCTCTATCTCGGCAAACTCAACGGCATTCAGCCACAGCACAAGAAGCTGATTGATGATTGGTTCTGGACGGTTACATTTACCAACCGCTATTCTGCATCTACGCTCACGCGTATGAACGAAGATGCCGATTGGATTGAGCGTATCATCGCAGGTGAGAACGAGCCGCGTATCTTTACTATATCGCTTAAAGCCGATGACCTTGCTCGTATCCGCATGAACACATCCTCTGTCATTAAGAATGGTATCCTGTGTTTGATGGCTCGTAATGTACCGCAAGACTTCGACAACGGACAAGTAGTTACGATTGATAACACTAACGCTTCGCGCGCAGCCTCTAAGGAGAATCACCATTTCTTCCCGTTCTCGTTGCACAATATCTTTGGGCTTACTACCAACGATGTCAATTCGGTGCTTAACTTCGCCTTTATCTCTAAGCGTCTCAACCAAGCTATCTCTAACAAGAAACCTTCTGTTTATCTTGCCGAATACGAGGCCATTAAACCAGATATAGACAAATATCTTGCTACTCATTTCATTTCTGAGAAATCTTTTGAAGCGGCGAAGAATGACGATTTCAAGACCTTTATTGAGGAGCGCGGCAAGACTATTATGAAAACCATCAATGAGGTATGTCAGGTACAAGATCCACATACCATCGCTCCGGTAATAGAGGAAAACGATGAGAGCGATTTGGTGGAGATCGATATTGAAAACGAAGAAGCTTAATGGCACAAAAGATACGTAAATACTACGAGAATTTATAACTAAATCCAGAATAACAATATACTATGGATATTAAGGAATACATAAGCACCGTCAATCAAAAGTACCGTGCAGGGAATGCAACCGAACACACCTACAGAGGCGCGTTAGAGCAATTGATGCAAGACCTACTTCCCA
>JAFPGA010000069.1 GCA_017423085.1 Paludibacteraceae bacterium
CTGGTGAGCGCCAAGCGCGGCAGCACGCGTTTGTCGAAGAAATAGATGCAGTAAACAAGCCAGTTGATGCCCCACGGGTACTTGGTGAGAATCTTGTGTTTGATATACTCCTGCGGACGATAACAGCACACGTAGCGCCCGTTGTCCGGCAGTTTCTGATTGACGATACAGAACCGACGGTTGATACCTTTCGCATCATTGAGCAGCGTCAAGTCTACCAATGTATTATACTGATAGTCAGGTATCTGCAGGAACGCAAAACGGTTTCGGTCACAGATAGCCTTGGTCTGCCGGGAGTCCAGTTTGGCATGTTCCAGCAGCATGAGATAGTCCTCTTCGGTCGTCACGCTGAGCACCGACTGATGAATCGACTCCATCGATGCCTCGCTGCGCGGTTCGTCGGGTCGGGTCACCTCTGCGTTCGGACGGTGCTCCACCTGCATCACCGGCACCGTCATGTTGGTCGCGTATTTCCAATAGTGCTCTACGAGCACCACGATCGTCTCGATAGCGCCGACGAGCATGATCGTCCATGTCGCCACCTTGGCGGACAGTCCCCACGGCAGGTGCGGTAGCACGAGCCAACATAGCCCGATGAGGATACCGGCGTCCAACAGCAGCGCCAGCACGGCTTGCCAGAACCAGGTTTCTTTGTACGAACGATAGACCTGCACCGCCATGCCGATCAGCACCCACAGCGCAGCCAACACGCCGAACATCGCCCAATAGACACCGATCGCGCTCTTGTCCGCTATCCAGCGCCACAACATACACAGCAACACAGCCACCAGCCACACCGCCAGATCGATCACCACGCGTCTATGCCAATCTTGCCTCAACATACCGTTTTCACCTTTCTCGTTTAGAATATCATCCCATATAATAGCACCAGCGCCATCAGACCGCAGCAGATCATCTTGACAATCGTGCCGAACAGCAGTCCGATGAACGTACCCCAGCCTGCTTTGATGGACTCCCAGGCTTTCTTGCCGCCGATGAGTTCAAAGAGCACGGCACCGATGAACGGACCGAGGATCACGCCCCACACACCGAAAAAGAGCCCGACGAGCAGTCCTAATGTACTGCCCCATATGCCCCATTTGGTGCCGCCGAACTGCTTCGCGCCCCACGCCGGAACCAGATAGTCCATCACCAGCGTAGCGACTGTCACAATACCCCAGATGGTCAGCGTCCACCATGCAAAATCCACCCGGTCGGTGAACTGCGCGACGATGAGTCCTATATATGCCAACGGCACTCCGGGCATCGCCGGCACGATACAACCGATGATACCCGCCAGCACGCACAGCCACGCGATAACTAATAATGTGATTTCCAGTGCTATATCCATCGTTTCTTATTCGTCAAAAAACCTTTGCGGCTGCAAAGGTACAACTTTTTTACGACATATGCAAGTATTTTAGATAAATTTTTACGCACTGGATGTACTCTCCCCGACATGAAAAATCACAAAAAAGTGTGAATTTATTTGCAAATATCAAAAAAAAGCAGTACCTTTGCACTCGAAATGAAAAGTTGAATAAATCATTTCAAAATGGATAGCACTCAAAAGAACATAAAAAGCAGGATTGTAAAGGCAGGAAGAGGTCGTTGTATCTTCTCTCAGGACTTTGCACAATACGGCACACAAAATGCCGTACGGCTGGCATTTTTCCGGTTGGTTCAAGAAGGACTAATCATTCGTGTTGCACAGGGAATATATTGGTATCCGAAAATA